>JAEZIZ010000142.1 GCA_023415915.1 Bacillota bacterium
GAAACATTACGGCGTGTAGGGGAGGGCCTCAGCGCCCTCCCGAAGATAGCCAGCGGGCGGGTCACCCCCGTACCTACGCGAAAAAAGAAACATCACTGCGTATAGGTGAGGTCTTTGACCGCCAAAATGCGTAACGCAAAAGCAATCATAAATACACCCTATCGGCGCTTCGCGCCACTTCCCCTAATAGGGGAAGCAATTAAAGGCTCCCCTTATAGGGGAGCTGTCCAGCACTGGATTGCTGGCTTGCATTTTGGGCTTATAATCCAGTGCTGGTCTGAAGGGTGTTTGTAACTTCTAATGATAGTTAAGCAAGCGGGCGTTCGAAGAACGCCCCTACGCAAAAAATGAAACATTACGGCGTGTAGGGGAGGGCCTCAGCGCCCTCCCGAAGATAGCCAGCGGGCGGGTCAACCCCGCTCCTACGCAAAAAAGAAACATCGCGGCGCGTAGGGGCGGTCTTTGACCGCCCAAATGTCGATTAAGCAGGGTAAGCTTGGGTAATACACCTCATCCGGCGTTTTACGCCACCTTCTCCTCAAGGAGAAGGCTTGTGTTGCAGAAGAATGTATACTGCTGCATTTATTACAATGGGAGCAGCAGACGAGCGAACGATAGAGAACGCCTATAGACATAAGAAAACGTCAATGATTGTAGGGGAGGGCCTCAGCGCCCTCCCGGGAAAAGCCCAGGCGGGCGGGTATATCCGTTCAGGGTACACGGCAGAGACCCGCCCCTACGGTAAAAAAGCTCGGTACGCGTAAGGGCGGTCATTAACTGCCAGAATGCTGCATGCCAGCACTTTTGCTACTTCAGCAGAAATACTATCTTCGTCAGAAGCTCGCTTTCGGGCACTTCCAACGGAGAGTTGTAGTAAAACTCATACACGATGCCGGTGGGCTCGCAGCCCTTTTCCTTCATCCATGCGGTCATTGCTTCGTATACAGGGCCCATATCGGCGTACGGCCCTTTGTACATGGCCGACGCCTGCCTGCCTGCGGGTATAACGCTCTGTTTGATGTCGCCTTTGCCGGCGACGGGCTTTTCAACGGGGAAGCCCATCTCCACGTCGAGGTCTTCCATGTCCATGTTGTAGTACGCGGCAAAAGCGGGGCCTGATACTTTTCCGCCGGTCTCTTCAACGTAGGCGATAATCGCGTTGTACGCCTTTCCAAGCTCATCAGGCAGTTTTGCCGCCGCCGTCCTCGTGCGCACGGAGAGCACGGGCTGCTCGTTTTGTTCGGTAATTTCAAAGTTCATGTTCATAGTATTGCTCCTTTGACTTTTTTCCCGATTATAACAAAAGGAACATGACAACTATGTGACATGTTCGTACCGATGATAAACAAAAGTTTATCATCGGGGTCTTGCCCCCGCACTGGATTGCCGGTTTGTATTTTTAGCAAATAATCCAGTGTGGGGGCGCTTCTATGTGCTGTTTATTACTTGATTGTTAGCCCTTCCCGGGCAAAGCCCGTTGAAGGGCATGTTAATAACGGAGTCCCCAGCAAGTCGTGAGGCTTGACGAGGTATAGGTTCGGGTTTTAGTTACTGTTGGACTATATTTATGAACTGTACTTTTCGTATATCTCCTTTGCTATGTCCGCCAGCTTCGTGCGTATATGAGGAGGGCTTATAACCTCGACGCCCATGCCGAAGCTTAGAAGATAACCGTACAGCCAGTCGCTTTCAGGAAGAGTGCACCTTACCAGTAAGCTGCCGTCGTCAGCAGTCTGCACGTCGTCGCCGAACCATTCCGTGACGAGGCTCTCCAGTTCTTTTATGAACACAAGCTCGAGAGCGACGGGGTTTCCCGCTTTGTACCATTCGCTGTCATCCGGTACGCTTAAGGGCGGCGCTTCACGGGGCGTAAACGTCTCGCCGCATTCGGCAAGCTGCTTTATCCTCGAGACCTTGAAAAAGCGGAAGTCGCCCCGCAGACGGCACCACGCGCACAGATACCAGCTCTGCGCCTTGAGCATAAGCGAATGCGGCTCTACGGTGCGCTCCGTCTTTCTGCCCTCAAAATCGGCGTATGAGAATCTTATCACCTGCGAGTCTTTGATGGCCTTGCGTATAACGGCGAGCTTTTCTTTAACGCCGGCGGTCCCGTACCACGGAGAAAGGTCTATCACAAGCTGCTTAAGCTTTTTATCGAGCGCTTCAAGCTGCTGGGATGGCAATACGTTTTTCAGCTTTTCTATAAGTATGTCGTGGCTGCCTTTAACGGCGCCGTCTATGCCGCGCAGCGTCGATATTATGGCGGCCATGTCGTCGTCTGTAAGCACGCTTTTGTCAAGCCGGTAGCCTTGCGCTATGCTGATGCCGCCGCCTCCGCCCTGATATGTAACTATCGGTATGCCCGCAAGGTTGATCGCGTCCACGTCGCGCAGTATCGTGCGTACGGAAACGCCGAACCTTTCCGCAAGCTCCTTTGCCTGCACGCGGTCCTTCCTTAACAGCAGTACGAGTATTCCCACGAGCCTGTCTATCTTCATGCCGCCACCATTAAATCAACCTTTCGGCCTTTATTCGGTTTCGCTTACACGTAATTATAGCACGGCGGCGCATTGTGCAAAAGCAAAGCCGCGCTGAAAACCCGTGCTCGAAAGGAAAGGGGATAAAGATCCCGGTATAAAAACAAGGAGCGCACTGGGTGTGCGCTCTAAAAAAGTAGGGAGAGAGGAAAATGCACTCTCTTTCTATTTTACCCGGATTATAGGATTCCGGTCTATAGCATTTTTTATACGTTTTATATATTTTCGCCATTATACCTCAAAATTCCTGCTCGCCAAAGAAAAGAAATATGAGAAATATTATTACATGAATGGAAATATTATCACTTAAGCCGGGGAAGGCTGGCGCTGTGCCCCTCGAATGCTTCTATCAGGTTGTCGCACCACGCGTCAAACTCAGGATCTGCCTTCCGGCACTCTTTGTTGCCGTATACATAAGCGAGCGTCTGCCTTACGCCCTCATCAAACCTCACGGTGGCGGCAAAGCCGGGTACGGCGCGCTTTATCTTGGTGTTGTCGAACACGAGCGAGTGCGCCTTGTCGCCCAGCAGCCCGCCGTAAAAAGGCTGATGCAGCGCGGCAAGCACGTCGGACGGTATGTGCACTATGCGGGGCTTAACGCCCAGCGCGCTTCCAATTATATCGTATATCTGGTTCCATGTTAGCAGCTCGTCGGACGTGATGTTGTACGCCTCGCCTATAGCGTGCGAGTTGTTCATTATACCTACGAACGCTTTCGCAAAGTCGGTGTTGTGCGTAAGCGTCCACAGGGAAGCGCCGTCGCCGTGTACTATTACCTTTTTTCCCTTGCGTATGCGCTCGATTACCGAAAAGCTGCCGTTCCTGCCGTGTACGGCCACCGGAACGGATGTGTCGCCATACGTGTGGCTCGGGCGGACTATTGTAACCGGAAAGCCGTCTTGGCGGTATTTTTCCATAAGCGCCTCTTCGCAGGCTATCTTATTCTTTGAATAGTCCCAGAAAGGATTGGAAAGCGGCGTGCTCTCGGTGATTACCGGGGAAGAGAGCGGCTTTTGGTAAGCGGACGCCGAGCTTATGAATATATACTGCTTTATGCCGCCGCCGAATATGCGCCAGTCGCGCAGTACGTGAGCGGGCTCAAACGCTATAAAGTCGGCTACGACGTCGAAATTAAGCCCCGATATCTGCCGCTTTACGCTTTCCTCGTCGTTTATGTCCGCCGTAATGACCTTCGCTTTTTTAGGAACGAAACCGGGATGGTTGCCGCGGTTAAGCAGGTAAAGCTCTATTCCCTTTTCTACCGCCAGAGCGGATACGGCGGAACTGATGGTGCCGGTGCCTCCAATAAAAAGTGCCCTCACAGCTTAGTCTCCCTTCAAGAATTTTGCTCCTTAAGAGAAATGTTCATTTCTTTTACCGATTATACAACAAAAAGAAGTGTTATTGAAGCAAAACGAGTACAAATAACGGCAGTACCGCCGGTTAATTGTGGCATTATAAACAAATAAAATGTTGCTCTGGAAAAAAACGCTTGACAGGCCGTATGTTACAATGTAATATTACGTTGTAACGTTACAATGTAAAACAACTTACGGAGGGGCATATATGTCAGTACCGAAGATAGGCGAGAGCGAATGGTATGTAATGAAGGCGCTTTGGGAGCGTTCGCCATTGAGCGGCAGCGACATAATAAAGGCGGTGAGCGCCGAAACGGACTGGTCGCAGAGCACCATACTCACTATGGTGAGAAGGCTCGTAAAAAAGAAAGCCGTGGGCGTGAGGCGGGAGAGCGTGATGATGTATTACCCTCTCGTGGAGGAAAGCGAAGTTAAGCGCATAGAGACGGATATGTTCTTAAAGCGCGTATACGAAGGCTCGGTGGGCATGCTCGTAAAGGGATTCCTTGAGAGCGGCAGCCTGTCCCAGAAGGAGCTTGACGAGCTTAAAAAACTGCTGGACGGCATGAAATAGGGGGGCGGTTATGGAACAGCTTTTTAAAACGCTGGCGGACGTATCTGTTTCGGCGAGCGCGCTGTGCGTACTTGTACTGCTCGCGCGGCTCGTGATAGGCAGAAGGCCGTCCGCGCTGCTGCCCCTGCTGGGCGCGCTGCTTATAGTACGGCTTGCCATTCCTGTTACTATACCTTCCAGCCTCAGCGTTCTCAATCTAATGGGCGGCGTGGATACGGGCAAGGTGTCCGCCGTAACGGGAGAGCCGCCTCTTCCCGATGCAAGCGAACCGTATCACATTCCGCAGCATGCAGGCGACGCCGCCGAGCCCGGCGCGGCAGTGTCAGTCAGCGATAACGAGATTTCAGGCGGGCAATATGAGCCGGTTGCAGCACCGCTTTCCGCGACGGAAGCGGCAGCCATAGTGTGGCTGGCGGGCGCTGCGGCGCTCTTGGCGTTTATAGCTTTTTGCAACATACGCTTCAGCCGCCTGATTAATAAGAACAGGGCGTATAGCGGCGCGGGCTTTGACGAGCTGTTTGAGGAGTGCAAAAGCGAGCTCGGCATAAAAAACGGCGTGCGCGCCGTGCAATACAGCGGCATAAACACGGCGGCCGTGTACGGCGTATTAAGGCCGAGGCTGCTTATTTCGCCGTCGTTTGGGTGGCTCTCAAAGGAAGAAAAACGGCATGTGCTATTGCACGAGCTCGCGCACATCAAGCGGCGCGACACGCTGATCTGCCTGCTTATAACCGCGCTCAACATCGCGTACTGGTTCAACCCTCTCGTGTGGGCTGCGCTCAGGCTGCTGCGCGGCGATATGGAGATAATGTGCGATATGTCCGTGCTTAAAAGGACGGGCGACAGCAAGGGGTACGCAGAGACGCTTTTACGGCTCGCGCAGTCAAAGGAGCCAAAGCCGCGCATAGCAGGGGCGCTTTACATGCGCTGCTCACTCGGCCTTTTGATAAGCACGGCCATAAAAAGGAGAATTAAGATGATAACACGGTATAAAAAGAGCTCGGCGCTGTTTGCCTCGCGCTGGCGCTCGTAGCGGCGATAGCCGTAGTGGGCTGCACGAGTCCTGCGGCGGAGACAAGCCCGGCGGTAACGCCTGCCACAGCAAATCCTTCAGCGGCATATGACGAAACGGCGCCCGCGTCGCCTTCGGCTTCCGCCGGGCAAGAGACGTCGCCCGAGGTTACCGCCGACCCTAGTGGCTGGCGCGCTAAATTTCCGGACAAGTTCACGGACGGCGCGGTGGAGCAGACGGACAGCACGTATAAAAGCGCGAATATAAATGTCTCGATAAACAGGGTGCAGGAGAACGAAATAACGTATTTTTTCGCCGACATATATGTAGCCGAGCTTAAATACTTTAAAACGGCGTTCCCGGGCAACTCCGAGAAAATGGGCGGACGCGAAGGGACGGATAAGATAGCAAAAGACGTAAACGCGGTAATCGCGATAAACAGCGACCACTGCGTGGATTGCCCCGGGCCGGTGGTGCGCAATGGAAACGCATACAGGCTTAATGAGAAAGCGCAGGACGCTCTCGTAATGAGCTATGACGGCAGTATGCAGGCGTACAGCGCAAGCGAGCTTGACTTGGAAAAGATAAAAGCCGAGGGCGCGTATCAGGTGTGGACGTTCGGGCCGATGCTGCTTAAAGACGGCCAGCCCATGACTGAGTTCGATTCTCCGCAGAACATAAACGGCAAGAACCCGAGGACGGCTGTCGGCTATTACGAGCCGGGGCATTACTGCTTTGTCGTAGTGGACGGGCGGCGGCCGGGCTATTCGGAGGGCATGGAAATGGCGCAGCTTTCGCAGCTTATGTACGACCTCGGCTGCAAGGTAGCTTTCAATCTCGACGGCGGGCAGTCCTCCGAGATGGCGTTTATGGGAGGACTGGTCAACCAGCCTTACAACGGCGGAAGAAGTACGACGGATATAATCTACGTCGCGGAAGAGTAATCAGTATAGAATATTACGTAGGGGCGGGGTTGACCCGCCCGTCTGCTTAAGTTATCAGCGGCTACAGACGCCCTTCAGTCGCCTGCGGCGACAGCTTCCCGGTTGGGGTGGAAAAAGGGGAGCCTAAAAGCATGGGCCCGGCAATGCGAGCTCATAGGACGGCTGCCATGCTTCCCCTATTAGGAAAAGTGGCGCGAAGCGCCGATAGAGTATGTTTCTGACTGTCATGTCATTCTGGCGGTCAAAGACCGCCCCTACACGCGCTGACGCTGCTTGAGTTCCTACTTCTGGCACTTGTGCCACCTCCTCACTGAGGGAGGCATTTTTGACTGCCAACAGTTTCGCAAAAAACATAAGCATATACTTTTTTGTTATCATACATGTGTTTTTTTTACTACTTGCCACAAAATGTTGAATATGTATTATAACGCGTGATATGTTATAATATACGGAAAAGAACATACCCCAGTTAAAGCACGTATGGGGATCTAATTTCGTAATAAATCATACAAGGAGCAGCCAAAATGAAATATATAATGGGTGTAGACGTAGGCACGTCGGGTTTGAAATGCATACTGGTAGACGAGCGCGGAAAAGTGGTAACCTCCGTTACCGAGAGCTATCCGCTGTCCGTTCCGAAGCCGGGTTGGTCGGAGCAGGATCCCGCTCATTGGGGCGAAGCCGCGGGCAAGGCTATGCGCAAGGCGGCGGCGGGCGTGGACAAAAACGATATAGCGGGGCTCGGGTTTTCCGGGCAGATGCACGGGCTGGTGGCGCTGGGTCGCGACGGCGAAGTTATACGTCCGGCGATACTCTGGAACGACCAGAGAACGCAAGCCGAGTGCGACGAGATAATAGCGGCGGCAGGAGGCCTTGACGGGCTGCTTTCATACACGAACAACACTATGCTTACCGGCTATACAGGCGGCAAAATACTGTGGCTCAAAAAGCACGAGCCGGAGAACTACGAAAAAATGGCGTCGTTTATGATGCCTAAGGACTATATACGCTTTCTCGTTACGGGCGAGAAGGCGACGGACGTATCCGACGCTTCGGGTACTGGATTTTTCGACGTAAGCAAACGCGCGTGGAGCGACGAGCTGATAAGCCTGCTGGGCTTTAGCAAGAGTATATTCCCCAAAGTGTACGAGTCGGACGAGGCGGCGGGATACGTAACAAAAGAGGGCGCGGAGTTCTCCGGCCTTAGGGAAGGCATGCCGGTATACGCGGGCGGCGGCGACGCCGTAATACAGACGACGGGCATGGGCATAGTCAAGGAAGGCGTATTAGGGGTAACTATAGGCACGTCGGGAGTCGTCGCGGCGCCTCTTAACAGTTTCAGCGCCAACGCTGGCGGAGCGCTGCAGTTCTTCTGCAACAACGCCAAAGGCAAATGGCAGGCGTTCGGGTGCCAGTTAAGCTCGGGCGGCTCTACGGAGTGGCTAAAGGAAACGTTCTATGAAGGGCCCGACCCGTTCGGGCGCATAAACGCAGACGTCGAGGCAAGCCCCGCGGGCGCGAACAACGTAATATTCCTGCCGTACCTTACCGGTGAGCGCTGCCCTTACGCCGACCCATACGCAAGAGGCGTGTTCTTCGGGCTGTCGCTCTTGACGGATAAGCGCGACATAGCAAGAGCGGTGATGGAGGGCGTTACATTCGGGCTTCTGGATATGCTCGAGCTAGTGCGCACCGCGAAACCCGGCATCAAGCTGAAAGAGGTCATATCCTCGGGGGGCGGGAGCAAGAGCGCCGTATGGAGACAGATACAGGCGGACATATTCGAGCTGCCGGTAAAGACGCTTACGGGCGCCGCGGAAGGCGGAGCGTACGGCGCCGCGGTAGTGGCGGGCGTGGGTGCGGGCTTCTGGCGCAGCTTAGAGGAAGCGGCTAATAACCTCGAGGTAGAGACGGTTACAGAGCCCAAACCGGAGAACTTCGCGGTATACCGCAGGCTGCACGGCATATACAAAAAGCTGTACGCGGACTTAAAAGAAAGGTTTGTTGAGCTGGCGCAGGGCTGATTGAGGCTTAAAGACAACCGGGCAAGGGGGCAGCATGGAGCCGGAAAAGCTGATTAAGCGGTTTGAAGAGTTATACGGAGCGGGCGGCGCGCGCATATTCATAGGCCCCGGGCGCGTCAACCTTATCGGCGAGCACACCGACTACAACGGCGGCTATGTGCTGCCGTGCGCTCTTGATATGCGCTCTGCGTGCGCCGCGCGGTTAAGGGACGACGGCGTAATTAACCTTGCCTCCACGTCTTACCCCAAAACGGTGAGCGCAAGAATCGAAAACATAGAAGAATATACGAATCTCGAATGGGGCAGCTATCAGCTCGGCGTAGCCTGCATTATGATGCGGCAAGGGTTTAAGGTGACCGGCTGCGACATGCTGTTCGACGAGACCGTGCCGCATGGCAGCGGGCTTTCGTCTTCGGCGGCAATAGAGATGGCTGCCGCGCTGGCGCTGGCTACACTCGACAGCGAGCGCACCGGCCGCGATATAGACATGGCAGGACTCGCGCTTATCGCGCAGAAGGCCGAGAACGAATATGTGGGCATGAACTGCGGCATAATGGACCAGTTCGCGTCCGCAATGGGAAAGAAAGGCTGCGCATTGCTGCTTAGGTGCAGCGACCTTGACTATTCTTACGCTCCTTTCGAGCCGGAGCGCTTCGGCTACAGCCTCGTAATAGCGAATACGGGCAAGCCGCGGGCGCTCATAGAGAGCAAATACAACGAGCGGCGGGCGCAGTGCGAGAGCGCGCTCGCCGACCTAAAGCGCGCCGTTCCGAATATAACGTGCCTTGCCGACCTTTCGGTAAGGGCGTTTGAAAACCATAAGGACGCAATTAAGGACGAAACGCAGCGCATGCGCGCAAAGCACGTAGTGTACGAGAACGCAAGAACCAAACAGGCGGCCGAGCTGCTTAAAAACGGCATGTTCTTTGAGTTCGGCAGGCTTATGTGCGCATCGCACGATTCGCTAAGAGACCTTTACGAGGTGACGGGCAAAGAGCTGGACGCTCTCTTTGACGCTGCGATGGAGCAGGAAGGCGTAATAGGCTCGCGTATGACGGGCGCGGGCTTCGGCGGCTGCACGGTGAGCCTTGTGGAAAGCTCCCGCACGCAAGAATTCATAGAGCGGGTGGGCGCTAAGTATACCCAAAAGACAGGTCTTACCCCGGAGTTTTACATATCGTCCGCGGCAGACGGCGCGCGCGAGGAGAGGTTATAAGTAGATTAAAAATTAATGTAAGGCAGTATTAAGAGGACATTAATATTGATTATAAAGCCAAAACGATGTCCCTTTAATATTAAGAACTGTTCAGGGTTATATTAAAGCGTGGTGTTTACGGCATTTATCACCACATTAGCGTGAATCACATGCAAAAGTATGTTGATGAATTCTGCTTTAGAGTACAACAATCGTAGTCTGAATATATTTGATATGGTACAGAGACAGGGTGTTCTATGAAATTTATGTAACGCAAACGGGAAATATAATGTATAATGTATAATGTATTAGACTTAAGGAGAATTATCTCTTATGAATGATAATGTTTTTATTAGACCAACTGTAGAAAAGGTAATATTTAGAATTGATTATCCAAATCTTTTTTATTTAGAAAGAAAAATACCAGATATACAGATGGACATTTTAAGTGAATTTCCAGAAAGCGCATTAATGATTAAACAACAATTACCAATTGTTAAAATTGATAAAATTAATAGTCCAAATGACAGCAACGATGATATATTAGTTCAAAATATCTGGGAATTTAAAAATACAAAGGGATATATATTACAAATATCTTCTAATAATTTTTCTATTCAATCAACAATGCATAAAACTTATAACAGTAAAAATAGCGACATAAAATTTAGAGATACTATTAAATTATGTCTCGATGTATTTGGTAAATATACAAAATTACCATTTATAAAAAGAGTAGGTTTAAGATATAGTGATAAATGTCCTTTAATAAAAAATACTTCTAAGGATTACGAAGAATCATTTGAATCTAGTTTTTCTTTATCAAAAATCTCAATAGAGAATACTGAAAGTGCTTATAATAAGGTTGTAAAGAAAATAGGTAAATATGGAGTTGTTTGTCAAGAAAGTTATAATGCAAAAGAACCTAATTGGGTTAAGTTGGATTTCGATGGTTTTGCAAATGAAGTAAAATATGAAGATTGTTTATTAGTTACTGATGAAATACATGATATTATTTCGGAGGAATATTTTAATACAATAAAAAAACCCATTATTGATTGGATGGAGGGAAAATAATTTATGACCGATATTACTGAAGAATTAACTTCGTCTTCTTATGAAGCAAATAATAAGACAATCTTTATAAAACATAAGCCTTGTATAATCGGAAAATATGAAATTGATGTTGTTTTAGATGAAAATAATAAGTTTCTTTATATAGACAGCATTAAAATATCTGAGAAGTTTTATAAACCCTTTTCTACGGGATTAAGTGCCGAAGAAATTATTAATGAATATTTGAAAGAAGAAGGTTTATAAAGAATAAAAGATGTTTTATTCGGATTCTTTTTCAGATTCTTATAGATTAGGGGACGTAATAAAAGGGTATTCCGAGATAATACCCACATACCCATTAGAGAAAAATGAATTAACTATCAAAATAGCTCATCATAAATTTTTCGTAATTTTAACACCTTGTTGCTCAATAGAAGGTTGCGAAGCTATAATTGCACCTTTAAAACAAATCGATCAAAGATTTCTTTTAAGTGATTTTATAATTAAGCATGATTTCTTAGTTATAAATAATAAGATGAAGAGAATTGATGCTGTTGGAGAAGTGCTATTTGGGACGAAGACACCAAAAGAACAGGAAGAAATAATAGCCGCAGAAGAGAATTATGAATTTAAAGATATTTTTGTATATGATGGCAATGTAGAATTTGAACCGTATAATATAACACGAAAAAAATCTAAATTATTTGATGAATTAACAATAAACACAAACAAATATATTGTAAGTTTTAAAGATGCAATGAGGACACATTGTAATTCATTTATAAGAAATAATAATCAATCGGAAAAATCGAGTACTATCTGCGAAAAAATTTTGGAATTAACACCACAAACTCGTTCAGAATTAAGAAATAAATTATCAGCTTTTTATTCTGATGTTCCAAAAGAAGACAAGCCTTACATTACTTAAAGGGATAATTCCGAATATAATTAATCATTATTACTACACTTAACATATTAGATTCAATAGCGGCATGGGACGTCAACTATTTTGTAGACAATTTGCTAAGCTACCTTCGCCAGTCTCTCTTTCCTCAATGATCTGAGATATTCTCTCGGCGACATATAGCCGAGTCTCTTCTGGATTCTCTTTACATTGTAG
>JAEZIZ010000005.1 GCA_023415915.1 Bacillota bacterium
AAAGTTACAGTGCATAAATGCCATTTTATATCTCTCCGATTAACGTATATACAATGCTCAGCCCGCCCAAATGCCTGATATCACGAGACCGCAATAGCAGTAATAAAGCTCAGCAGCGTTCCCACAAGATAGTATTCCGCGTAGTTTTGCTTGTCAAGGCTGCTGTGCCTCGCTATCGACTCCACAGAACAGTATCCGCCAAAACTTAAACTGCTCCTATAGCGCAGCGCACAATGCCTCCACCGTTTTGGCGGCCTGCTCCTCGCGCGCCGTTTCATTCTTCCAATGCACTATACCTGTCGCGGCGATCTCGGCCCCCTTGTCCTTAAGCGCCGCGCTCATAATCTTTATAGCCCGGCTGCCTCCCATCCAGTTATACGGCAGCCCCTGCGTAACAAAGCACCCGGCCTTTTTGCCCTTAAGATCGGGAAGCTGCTTTAAATAATGTTTCATTACGGGGCAAAGCGAAAACGCCATCACCGGCGACGCGAATACGAGCGCGTCGTATTTCGCAGCGTCGGGCGCTGACGTTATTATTATAGGCTCTTCCGTCAGTTTTTCGCCCTCGATAATCACCTGCTCGACCGCGGCTTGCAGCCCTTTTGCTTCCAGCGCGTCTTTTAGCCTTTGCGCTACCGAAAGCGTGTTGCCCGTCTGTGAATATACTATTATACCTATGCTCATCGCTGCCTCTTTCCGCCCCGAAAAGCCTCGCGGCCTCCCTGGTGTCCTTAATTGTTATGCTGCCATAATATGATAGTAAATGCATATGTTAAATATATAATCAAACGCATAATATTACAAGCGCTACAGGAAATATATAATAAGCCTTTTCCTTTGCCTTTGGGCACAAAGCGAACGACCTCCTTGTATAAATTTGGATATAAAAAATGTCCTGAAGCAAGACACTTCAAGACGTGGAGAAAAGTCTGGTTATGGTATAATAAAACAAACGAATGAGGTGACTTTATGTAATTCTAGAAGTTGTCATCTAAAATGATATACGTCAAAAGATATCAAAATCACACTTTAATCATTAAGGGAGAAGCAGTTATGAAGAGGAGATGGGTTTATTTAGTAGTAGTGGCAGCAATTATAGCGTTGTGTGTAGGTTGTCAGAAAGTTGGCAGCGCGGTACTACCAACAATGGAGCCGACAGCAGCGCCAACGGTTGAACCAACTGTTGAGCCAACACCTACAATGGAATCAACGCTTGAACCTAATTTGGCATTGACCCCCAGCCAGACGCCTGCGTCCGGAAGGCTAGAAGACCCTAAAGAAGAAGCGGCAGAGTTCGTGCAAGCAGTATTTGAGATGGTGAACCAGCTGCGAGTAAAAAAAGGGCGTGAGGAACTTAACCTAAGTGCTACATTATGCGCTCTCGCTACTATCAGGGCAGACGAGCTAAGGCAAATCTGCGAAGCAAATGTTGAACAATTAGGGCGCGTATCCGCTTTGACTAATGACGAGAGGCACACAAGACCGGACGGCAGCTCATGGTTAACTATCTTTTTTGATCTTGGCGTTGATTTAGATTGGGCTCAAGAAAGCGTGGCAGAGTGGATGCTGAGCCCAAAGGGCTCATCCAAAGACTCTTATAATGCGATGGGCATGTGGTTGAGTACTAAAGGAGACAGACAAGCCTACTTAGATCGTCAATTTAACAACATAGGAGTAGGCGTCGTGTACAGCCATGGTGTGTTTTTTGCCTGCCAGTTAGTCTCTACATCAAATGAAGAGCTGTCCGATAGTGAGATAGAGGAAATGCTCGCAGACATAGTTTACGGCCAATAAACGGAGAAGAGCAACAATGGTGTTATTCAACGTTTTATTAAAGATATTTGATACTACAAGATACACATAAAGGATTCAGAAGCTCAGTACAAAATGGATCTGACCAAAGGGCAATTTTATTTATCTTACAAAAGAATTAGAACTTGGTGTCATTTATTAAAATAAGTACAAACGGTAGGAGTTCATCTTCGGGAATTATTGGAGATGCTTGATGAGTAAAAAAGGGTTGGTTAATTGCTGACTATGTTCTCACCCGAAAGGAGCTTCGAGTGTGGAAATTTGTTTAATATGTTTCCTCACACGAAGGTCCGTAAAAGTGTGGTTATGGTCGCTGTACCATATGTAGTAGCTTCTCGATTTAAATTGCTTCAATATATTGAAATACCGTTGATTAGATAACCCCTTACCGGGGTGCGTCGTGGTTAGTCAACTGCTGAATATGTTTCCGCACTAAAGGAGGAGCAAGTGTAGTTAATTGCTATAATAAAATACCACAGTTTATCTGTTTTTGCATGATATAATTACCTTTACGGAATAGGAATAGCCGCTTGTCCGGCGGCTAGTTGAAAAGGTGACCATCTATGAGGACAGGTTCACCGTGGAATTCAAGTCTGGTATGATGGTGGATGTAAATGAATAAGGGCAAGAACGAAAGAGGTACTACCATAATTATCCGGCTTAACAAAATCAAGAGCCATCCAATTTAAGGGTAAATGGGATGTAGCAATGTTAACAATTGACAAATATCAACGCAGTGAAACCGAACGATTTTACTTTATAAATATGCTAAAGGGTACGGTAATATCTTCCTCTTCCCCGTTAGGTAAAAAACATGGAAGATCTTTTGTAATCACCCTCAGCAACATAGGGATAGTTATTCAAGTCAATATAGCCTGTCATTTCACTTATGGGAATTTTCGCGCCGCTGCTCACTTTTATTGGGTTAATTACATTCCATTTATCGCCATCGAGACGCTTCAGTACCGGATTGTCTGCGATAGTCGTATTCTGCCTGTCGAACGCATCAATATTAAGCCCAACCCTTCCATCCTTAGGATATCCCATGCTATACTCGGCAGAAATAATGACCTCATCGATATGGATCTGTCTTCCTATGTTTACCGAATACGTGTATCATTTTCCGTCACAGATTAGTGTCTTTCCAGTGCGCCATACTGTATAAACCTCTCCGCCTTTGAGATGTATCTCATACCCACAGAAATCTCCAGACGTTCCAGTCTGAACTGCATCATCCGCAAGCCCTTGGTCTATCGTGATACCTTCAAGCATCGTAACGATCTTGTCGATCTCTTCCTTGTTTGTATATGTTGTCGCCGGAGTTTTGGGGGGCTGAGAATCATCGAAATACAATATTTCCGTAACATTGGCTGATGACAACCCATCAACAAACGAAATCTTTGTAGGTTTGTAATCTGCTGGCATACCTGCTTTTTCTGGATTCTCACCAGATTTCAAAGCATTTTGCACCACAATACTTCCTGTAGGCGAATCCAGATCTGTACTGGAGCAACCGCTGGGCAATACCATTAAAAGTAAAAATATTTTCTCATACACTACCTCTAATAATTAGACGACAAACCATAGTAAAAGTTCCCTATTAAACTTTCCCGGAACTACTGTGGACGGGTTCCTCCATTAATGCGCCTCAATCACGTAACGCGCATACTTTTAGGTGAACGGAATCATATGCTTTTTTATCGCATGTTTTAATGTAACATAATGGGATATATCAGCGGTCAAAGACCGCCCCTACACGCGCTGACGCTGCTATTCCGTTCGTAGGGGCGAATCTCCGCACCCGCCCGCTTTCGCGCTCCGTTTCTGGCGGTCAAAGACCCCCCCTACACGCGCTGACACTGCTATTCCGTTCGTAGAGGCGGGTCTCAGCACCCGCCCGCTTTCGCGCTCCGATTCTAGCAGTCAAAGACTGCCTCTGCACGCGCTGACGCTGCTATTCCGTTCGTAGGAGCATCCTTTCCCGTCTGCCGCTTTCCCTGAAATGAATGCAGCGATATCCGGTTATCCAGACCTGCCTGTATATAAAGCGGCACGAAGTGAATGAGGTGTCTTAAAAAAACAAAAGAGGCCTTTTAGCCTCTTTGAATGTATACTGTTAGTTCTGAATTACGGCTTTATGTAGCCCTTGTCGTAAAGATAAGCGGCTACGTCGGGGTCGCTTTTGCAGTACTGCGCAAACTTTACCGCATGCTCATGCTGTTCTTCCTGCCCGTCCTGCCCTTCTTTGGCAGTCATTATATAATAGTCCCTCTTCAGCGGATATCTGCCCGATGCGATGTTCTCCCCTTCGGGCGCAACGCCGCCGATTTTCAGCACCTTAATGTCGTCCCTGCCCACTGCGGCAGCAAGCGACGTAAAGCTTATGCCCGCCGCCTCGTTTTTCACTGCTTCGCAGCCGCAGTCGCCTTTATATGACGTATAGTCGTCAGAAACGTTCTCATCAAGCGCGATGCCGAACTTACGCTCTATCTGCCGCTGAAGATACGGCGAAGCGCCCGCGTACACCGTTATAGCGCCCGATGCGGCGCCGACTTGCTCCCAATCGGTTATTTCGCCCGTCAATATGCCTTCGAGCTGCTCAAGCGATATATCTTCCACCCCGTTACCCGGATTTACTATTATCGCTATACCGTCCGAAAACAGAAGATCGATATCCATGTCTTCGTACTGCGCGCGCTCGTCCCTATTAAGGCCGAAAAGCGCGGCCTGCGCGTCCCCTGCCCTTACGGCTTCAACCGCGTCGCTTATATCGCCCGTTTTAAACTGTATGTCCACGCCTTCGTTCTTCTTGCCGTACATCCACGAAAGCATTTTACCTACGCCGATGTTTGCCTCGCACTCAATGCGCACGGTAACGGGCTCGTTCTCCGCAGACGTTTCCGGCTCGGAAGGCGCTGAACCCGCCGCGGGTATACGCGGCTCGTCTATCAACTCCGTCTGACTCCGGCATCCGCAAACGCTCAGCATTAAAATCAAAACAACTGAAAAAACCAAAAACCGCTTCATACCCCTAACTCCCAAAAACAAAATAAAACCAGCAAAAGCAATTTGATTCCTGATATTGTATATTAACACAAACGCCCGTTTTTCTCAATATTCAAGAGCAAAAACCGTTTATAAGTTATGGGGCGTTAAAAAACGCACGTAAACAAAGTCGCTTTGCCTAGTTTTCGCTTGCTTTAACCGCCTTAGTATTCTTCCCTAATGCCGAACTCCGCCGACTCCACCCAGTTTTCCGGGCGGCTCAAAAGCCTTATTATCTCGTTTAAGACACGGTAATGTTCCTTTTCCTGGCCGATGATGAACTCATAAAGCTCGGACTTCCCGCCCGACTCGCGCAGCAGCCGCTCATACAGCTCTATGCTCTTCTGTTCCATATCGAGCGCCATGCGGTAGGCGTCTATCTGCTCCGGCTGAGCCTTAACGTCTACCTTAAGCTCCGAAAGCCCGTCGAACACGTTGCTCGAAAAGTCTTCCCCCGCAAACGGCTGTTCCATCTCGCTTAAGCGAAGCAGCTCGGCGTGCCTTATTTCCTCGTCCGCCAATGCCGAAAACACCGGCTCCAGCGCGTTTCCCCTGTTCTTCTGCGCCTGCTGCCTGTAGTAGGCCTCTCCTTCCACTTCCATGTTGATGGCGAAGCTCAATCCTTCCATGCGTTTCTCCTTACTTATCCTTTGATATAATCCGGGCGGGTTTACGCCCGCCCCTTAGTTATTTTTCTTGTTCACAGGCGGTTTATGCGCTCACCATGAGCCTCCGCCGCCTCCGCCGCCTCCGCCTCCCGAGAATCCGCCTCCCGAGAATCCGCTTCCGCCGCCTCCCGACGAGCGAGGCGACGACGTCATACTGGAGCTCATAGTCGTCATCGCGTTGCTAAAGCTCGCCGCGAACAGTACGGGCGAAAACGGCCCGTGCCCGTAGTACCACTGCGGGGGCTGCAGCGCAATGCCTTCAAAGTTCTTTATCCACAGGTCGGTGATGCCGAGCACATACGCGTAAGGCAGCACGTTGTAGAAATATGACGGGTTCTCGCTAACGAGGGCTTTGAGCTTCTCGCTCTCCGCCGCTATTATGAAGTTGCGCAAGCCTAATATCTTGCCGACCCATTCTACGCCCTGAGGCGTGCGCTTCCTTATGAACACCGCGCAAAGGCCCATTATTCCCGAAGCCGCTATCGCCGCAAATGGCATCGCCTTCTCGTATGAATAGTCAATCGTTATTATGATGAGCAGAAAAGCGCATAATGCCCAGAATATAAGCGCTATAAACAGTTTTAGCCCCGCTCTTATCACGCCGCGCCACGACCGCATAATTATGATTGTTGCGTATTGCGGTATTTGCAGCGCAAAGCCCAGCGGTATACCTGCCATCAGCACGAACGCAAGCTCTTTGCCCATGCGCGAAAACGCAAGTACAACCGCCGCTATAACCGGCTGCCATGACAGGAATGTTATCCACGGCATCACGCGCATAGACTTTCTCGTGAACACCTCGCGCTCCTGAGTCGCGAACGACATCTTTATCATCGACTTTGTGCTCTCGAACGTCCTGTAAAACTTATTGTTCAATTCCTTCGCGCTTACGTTCGTACGGTTACCAAACAGCCCGTCGAACATGTGCCTCTCAAAAGCCTTGGCTTCCGGCCCCAGGTCTTTAAGCTTTGTAAGCTCGAACTCGCCCTTTGAAAGCTCTTTTATCGAGAGGTATCCTTTGTCCGCCCAGTATACTATCAGCGAAACGACGTCCCTGTTGTCCACCGCGCCGTCTATTATGTATCCCACCTCGGCGGAATTAAGGCCATTTGGCGCGTAGAACTCCACCGTCTCTACAGGCTTGTCGTCCCTGCCGTATTTTATAAAAAGTATCACGCATAACGCCACAAGAAGCGCCATCGCGCCCATAGCTATCCAGTCGGGTATGCGGGGGTCGGGCACCTTAAAATACCCTTGCGGGAGCTCCAGGCGCATCGTTACGCCCTCGAACGGGTTAAGCTCTCTTAGCACTTCTCCCGTTATAGTGCTGCCGCTCACCTCGTATTTGAACACATCCGGGTCGTATCCCGTGCTGCTGTAATATCCTGTGGAAAACCCGAGCTTGTTTTCGTCAAACGGCTTAGGCAGCACTATAGAAAACGAAGCCTTTTTTATCGGCGCTTCCCAATCCGTGCCTATTATATTGAAATACGCTTCGTCGAACCTTGCCGCCCCGTCGTCGCCGAAGCCTATCTTGTACGATATGCGGTACGTCTGGTCGCCTGTTACATACTCGTACGCGTTGCCTATCTTTATCGTCACTTGACTGCCGTCGCCCGAAACGGAGTAGTCCCAGCCTTCGACGCTTACGTCCCATACCGACGAAAGCACGCGCGTAGTTATGCGGTTCCCGTCCGTCGTTTCGCGCGTCACCTGCGTGTTGACGGGTATGGTGCGGTATATGCCATGTCTTTGCGTATCGAAGCGCACGTTTATGACCTCGGTCACGTCGTACACGTTGTTCTCCGATACTACGGCGGTTACGTCATAGCTTGTTATCTCGAATCCGCCCGCGGCCGAAGCGCCCGCAGGCACGGCAAACGCCGCCGCCATAAGCGCTACGCAAATAAGCAGCTTCAATGTCTTTTTCATACGCATCCTTTCCGCACGCGCCGCGTGCTGCTTTACCCCGTATTATCACCTATGAAGCTTTGGCTTTATGAAGGCTCTGTTTACAATTACCGGATGATTATGCCTGTTATGCTCATTTTAGGCTATCTTTGCGCAGATTACAAGAACGGCATTGAGCATATTTGACAATACCCGCGTATTCCCTTACCTTTTCCGTTCGTAGGGGCGGGTCTCCGCCGTGTGCCCTGAAAGGGTACACCCGCCCGCCTGCTTAACTTATTAGCAACTACAGACACACCCTTCAGTCGCCTGCGGCGACAGCTCCCCTGACAGGAGAGCCTTTAAAAAGCTTCCCCTTTTACTCACCCCAGCGAACCTTGTTCGCCGGGGACCCCGACAGTGGAAGTGGCGCGAAGCACCGATAGGGTGTACTTACGCCCATTCTGGCGGTCAATGACCGCCCCTACCATCCGTGACGCCGTTTAATGTTTGTAGGGGCGGGTCTCCGTACCCGCCCGCCTCCTTGCGCCCCATTCCGGCTGCCTAAAGACCGCCCCAACACGCGCTGACGCTGTCTTGAGGCATGGATGCTCTCCCCTTCCGCTTTTCCTGCCGAGAACATTAACAGCAAATGCCGCATACATTACTGTATCAACATTGCTAATAATTACTATACATACTTGCTTTTTTGTATAGCTTGGGGTATTATATTACGTAAAGTTGACACAAATATTACGATTCCATTGAGAAAGAGGAAAATGAATACAAAAAAAGCTTTTTTGTTGGCATTGGCGGTAATTATCGCCGTATCGGCTTTCCTTCCGGGCGTGGCGCTTGCCGACGGCGGCCCGTACACGGTGAGGTTTTTAAACCCTGACGGCTCCGAGGCCGCTGCGCCCGCGTCCGTTGCGGAAGGCGCGGCCGTTGCGAAGCCGGCCGACCCGGTAATGGAGCGGCGGCAGTTCACCGGATGGTTTTCCGACCCCGGTTGCACCGCGTCTTACGACTTCGGCGCCGCCGTTACGGGCGACACGGTTATATACGCCGGATGGCTGGACATATATACCGTAACGGCCGTCTCGTCCAACCCGGCGTGGGGAACGGTATCGGGAGGCACGGATTGCGTCTCCGGCTCCGCAGTAACGCTTACCGCAATTCCTTCGGCGGGCTGCCGCTTTGTGAACTGGGCGGAAACCGGCGCTGCAAACGCGGTGTATACGTTCGGCGTCACTGCCAGTACAACGCTTACTGCGGTATTCGAGCCTATTGGCACTCCATCGCTAAGCGCTGCGGCGGCAGGCTGCGACAGCGTTGCGCTCAATTGGACACCTGTGCCCGGCGCGACGAGCTACGACGTATACCGCTCCGATTCCGCAGGCGGCGCATACGGCTATATAGGCTCCGCGGCAGGGAGCGCCTATGTGGACGCAGGCCTTGGGTATAAGACTACGTACTGGTACAAGGTGCGCGCGTGCGTCTCCGGCGAAACAGCGGTAACATACGGCGGAGAATCCGAGCCCGCGGGCGCGGCGACCGCGGTGGTAGCGCCCGTTATCTCTGCGTTTTCGAACAACCACACGAGCGTCACGCTCTCATGGACGCCCGTACCCGGCGCGACAGGCTACCAGCTGTACCGCGCTACCAAACCCAACGGCAAATTCAAGCTTGTAAAAACGTTCAAATCCGGCGGCATACTCAGCTATATAAACAAAAGCCTTAAAACGAACACTACATACTATTACAAGATAAGGTCTATGCGCAAGCAGGGGCGCAAAACGGATTATTCGCCCTATTCGCAGTTGATATCCGTAGCTCCGTCGCTCGCCGCGCCTATATTGAACGCGTCGCTGCTCAATTCAACGAGCGTGCAGCTTTCGTGGAACGCGCTGCCCGGCGTACGCGGCTACGAAGTGTACCACTCGACGCAGGCGGACGGCGCATACACCAAGGTTTATACCGCTTCGTCGAAAGTCACCGGATACACGGACACGGGGCTCGCGATAAACACCGCCTACTATTTCAAGGTGCGCGGCTTTGTTAAGAGCGGTTCCAAAAAGCTGTACGGCCCGTTCTCAGACGTTCAGAGCGCCGTTACGGTAGCGGCGCCGGGAGAACGCATATATTCGCTTTTCTATCAGGGAGACAGCGCGTGGGGCTTTACTTCTAGCGTTAAAAAGACGGCGTGCCTTATGACAGCCTACGCCGACGTAATCAACAACATGGGCAGGGGCGCGACGCCGCGGACCGTGTTCGACTCCAACGGCGGCAGAACGATAATGAACTTTAATAACCTCGCTGCAAACTTCGGAGTGGCTCCGGTGAGCGCGCTTGACGCATCGTCCTCGTATTTTCGCGGCTTCAGCTGCGGCCAGACTTTCGTAAACGATCCCGGAAACAACGGCATTGCCGCGATTAAAGAGGCGCTCGACAGGAACCCCGAGGGCGTAATATGCTATTTCACAAAGGGCAGCAAGCAGCACGCCATAGTCGCCAGCAGGTACGAAGGCGACACGATATACTACAGCGACCCGGGCCGCAACTTAGGAAGGCTTCTTTGCTTCTCCGAAACCTGGGTAAGCCGCCATCACAGGATGACATACAAGGACTTAGCCTACATAGTGGCGCTGGGCTGACAACGTTCCATAAAGCCGGCCGCTTGGCCGGCTTTTTATGTTCGCGTCAAAAACAAGGCTTTAATTCGCTATCACTCCTTGACACGCCTCCCGCCGTTACTTATACTTTGGATGTTAAGACCTGCCAGACGGAGGTGCACCTGTGCTTAAAAAATTTGTTGCTGTTGTTATCGCGGCGGTGATGGCGTTTACGCTGTATAGCCCCGCCACCGCTTACGCGTATGACGAGCTCAAAAATACCGACCCTGAAAAATACTACATACTGCTCGACTGCAAGAACCAGATCGTGACCGTGTTTGAGAAGGACGATAACGGTGAATACACAAAGGTCGTGCGGCGTTTCTTATGCACGACGGGGCGCACGGAGCTCGACCCCAACGACCCCGAGGACGAAGGCACCCCCACTCCTACCGGCGTTTTTAAGATAGGCGGGCGCGAACGCTTCGGCAAGTTTCTGGCGTTCGGCGGAACTTATGCCCGCTACTGGACGCAGATAGTAGGCGGCGTGTATTTCCACTCGATACTATACGGCAAGCGCGATATAAACACTTTGCAGCGCGGCGCGTTCCGCGCATTGGGCAGCAAGGTCTCTCACGGCTGCGTGCGCCTTTACGTGGAGGACGCAAAATGGCTCTACTATTACGCCTGTCCCGGCACGACTATAAAGGTAACGAACTCCGAGCCTTCGAACAGTGCGACGAAGAAGCTGCTTAGAACCAAGCTTTCTTTCGATGAATACAACGCGCTACAAAAGAGGATATACGACAACGACGAACTGCCCAACCTAAAAGCGTGGATAGTAAAGGACAACGCCGATATGCGCACGGGCAACGGCAACGAGGACAGGGTTATAAAGCGGCTCGCAACCGGAACGGAAGTGGAAGTGCTGCAAAGCGCCGAGCCTTGGAGCAAGATAAAGCATAAAAACCGCGAAGGGTATATACTTACCGCGTATATTACTTTTGAAAACGGCAAGATGCAGTCAAGCGAAACGGCCGACATACTCAAAAAGACCGTATGGATGCAATCAAAGCCCGATAAGGACGCAGAATACAGGATAGTGAAGATACCCAAGTATTCGTCGGTAAAGGTGCTCGAGCCGGACGCAGACGGCTGGACAAAGGTAAAGTACTGGAACGACGAGGGTTATATACAGTCCAATGCGCTTACAAAGGGCTGGGGCGTAACGAGGGAATAGCCTTAACGAATGCCGCTGTTCCGCCGGCGGTTAAACCGTATTCCCCGACGGCTTTCCATTAACAATAACCTCTCAATTCAAATTTAAAAGCCTTGAATCATCGCCTCAAGGCTTTGTTTTTTCAGCCCACAATGCTGTGCTTTACACGAAGAACGCCCCTACACAAAACAAGAAACTTTGGCGCGTGTTGGGGCGGTCTTTGACCGCCAGAATATCAATTAACAGGGTAAGCTTGGGCAATACACTCGCTTTGCGCGGAAGCTGTCGCCGCCCCGATTGAAGGGTGTGCTCGATAAATTATCTTTTGTCATTCAGAAGGAGCGTAGCGACTGAAGAATCTTTAGCAATGAATTTTAAAGATTCCTCACTTTCGTTCGGAATGACATATGGGAGTATTTGAAACTCTGACCCTATCGTCGTTACGCGCCACTTCCCCTGCAAGGGGAAGCTTTTTTATGCTGTCGCTCCATGTGTAACGCTCTGTTATTCGTGCATTTATTTAAGGCTCCCCTTCATCCACCCCAACGAACTTTGTTCGCCGGGGGCCCCGGACGGGGAGCTGTCGCCGCCCCGACTGAAGGGTATAGACGTCATCGTTCAATAAGATCTTAAAAAGCCTTGAAGTATCCCTCAAGGCTTTATCATTACTTAGTTAGGTATCGTTTCGTAGTAGCTGCGCAGAGTGTCCATCCACGGCTCGTTTAACAGCGACGCCTGTTCGCCGCCCATTTCCATCAGCGCCGCGTTGTCCGCAAGTCGGGAAGCGTTTATCACGCAAGGCAAAAGCTCAATAACCGAGCCGCCCTCGCCCTTTATCGCTTTAAGCGCCGCACGCACTGATAGCGCGCCCGCTAGGTATTCGTTCGCTCCTACGGCCTGCGCGAATACTTCGGGGTTCTTCGCCATTCTTTTTACCGCCTCCGGCGTTACGCCCGGGCAGAACACCTCCATGTCGGTGCGGCCAAGAGCTTCGAGCGCATCAAGCGCCCCGAGCGCCAGCCTTGCGTTATCGGCGTATACGCCGTCCAACATGCCCTCCACATAGCCCTGCAGCTTATCCGTAAGCCATCCGTCCGGCGCCGCTCCTCCATCGGAGGCTATATAAACTTCCTTGGGAAATATCTTGCCCTCGTCCGTCAGCTTTTGGTACGCCGCGTAGCTTGCCGAATCGGCGCTCTCAAACATCAGTACCAGCCTTACAGGCGTATCGTGCGGCGGATAGTTGAGCGCCGCCTCCATCGCAATATCCGTTTCATTTCCCGGCAAATAATACACCTGCGAAACGCTCTCGCCCACCGCAGCCTTCTCTGTGCCATAAACAACCGCGGGCTTATCCGCCGCCGCGGATTCTATCGCGGCGTAATCTTCCTGCCGCGGCATATAAGCTATTATGCCGTCCGCTTCCGAGGATACGGCGTCGCCGATAGTTTCGCTTGCCGAGGTCTTCAGCGTTATACCCATACTTTCGGCTTCGGCCTTGGCGCCTTCGGCGAACAGCTCCGCGTCGCCTGCCGCTCCGCTTATCAGCGTTATGGTTATCTCTTTGCCGAACACAGCCTCCACACCTTTCGGCTCGGGCGTAGGCTGTTGTGTGGGCGCAAGCGACTCACCCGGCTCCAAAACGGCAACTCTGCCCGCACAGCCTGGTATGCATAAAACCGCCGCCGTGAGCAGTGCGGTCAATACTTTTGCGTTCCTGAAAAAAACGGTTCTCTTCATGTGCTTTTTTGTTCTCCCTATAGTTTTCATAACTATAATACCTAAACGTTTACCCGTTTGCAACAAACTCAGGAATATTACGGAAAAAGCTTTTAAGTAAAAAAACATGTCCTATGTGCGTGTTGGCTCTTCACTCATACTGTGATACAATCTTTAGTGATTTCATATTTAATGAAGGAGCATTGCGATGGCAAAGAATATACTCGTTTTAACGGGCAGTCCGAGGGAACACGGCAACAGCGAAGCAATGGCCGACGCGTTTATAAAAGGAGCGCTTGCGGCAGGACATACCGCGACTAAATTCAGAGCCGCCGATAAGGATATAGCGGGCTGCATAGCCTGCGAGACATGTTTTTCGGAAGGTACGCCCTGCACGTTCCGCGACGGATTCGCCGAGCTCGAGCCGATGCTCGAAAAGGCGGACGTGCTGGTATTCTGCACGCCTGTTTACTGGTTCGGCATGACCGCCCAGATAAAGGCCGCCATCGACCGCATGTACGCGTATCACGACCGTCCTCTGTCCATACGCGAGGCAGTTTTGCTCGTCTGCGCGGGAGATACCGACATGCGCGTGTTTTCCGGCGTTATCGAACAGTATAAAAACACGCTGTGGTATTTAGGCTTGCAGGACAGGGGCACGCTTATAGTGCCGGACGTTAACGACGCAGGAGATATACAGAAGACGGACGCACTGAAACAGGCCGAAGATATGGGAAAAAGCATATAACGCAATGACCTTATTTTTGCCGCACGTATAGGAACGCAGCGCCTATAATGTGCGTCGGCATGCAAACGCAGATCAGCTCAATGCTCCGGAGCGGGCGCCTGCTCTCCAAACCCTGTATAATTCAGCGTTTCGAGGCGCTGATACCCGTTTATAACGTGCCCGTAAAAAGAACGCTGCCACAGCTTTCCGTTTCTCGTTTGATTTATCTCGTTATAGCGTTTATTAGTATATGTTTTTAGGCTCAGTACTACTTTGTTCAGCAACAAATCCCTGTCGGCGCTCATATCGAGTGCTACTATCATATTAACGTGGGCGGGCATTATCACATATTTTTCGATACGCGCGCCCTTAAGCTCGCTGTTAACATGATATATGCCATTTTTCACCTCTATGCCTACCGGCGTCAGTTCGGATTCGATGCCGCGCATTGGATATCTGAATAAACGCCTCTGCGGCGGGCTGGCCGCGGCGCGCGAAAGCACAGGCTCCCCGCCTTTAGTGCATATCGTGACTATGTGCGTCTCGTACGCGCATTTTTTGCTCCGCACTATTATCCTCCGCCTGAATACAAAATACGCCGCGCATTGCCTCCCTGAATACCCGATCATGCGTTATACGATATTATTTATACCATCTTTTGCCTGGTATGTTAATATGAATTTATTATCTTTTTAATTGTCATTTTTATCATTTTATGCTACCTATATATTAGATTTCATTGATGCTGTATGCGTACAATACGTATAAGGAGTTAAATATGAGCTTTGCCGATGAAATTGTAAAAGACACCACGTTGACACAGTTCCCAAGTCCATTCAGCTTTGAAACGCTGATCAATCAGATCGTATTTTATGCCGTCGCCTTAACGATACTGGTCGCGTGCGTATGCGTATGCACTCTGTTGATACGCAAGGTAATAAAGACGTTTAAAGCGTCAAAGCAGCGATAGCAGCTGCCGCGCCATATTAAGCCCGGTAAGCTTTTTCGCCTTAAGCTTATAATCCCGCTCTTTCGCAAAGCGCCTCCCCAGACGGGGAGGCGCTTTTAAGCTGAATAGTCTTTAATTGTCAACCGCCGAAAACTATGCGCTTACCTCAACTTCCGTTATTACCTCCACGTTGCCCTTTATCATAGCTAGCACGGGGCATATTGGCTCCGCCATCTCAAGCACCTTTTCTATGTCCTGCTTTGTCGCGTCGGGAGACTTGACGCGAATTTTCAGCGTTATCTTCTCAAAGCACGTGGGATGCGTCTCGCGCCGCACGCCCTCGGCGCTTATCGAGAACGACTCGATGCTCTTGCGCGTTTTGCGTATCAGAACGACCATAGCGCCGCCGAGGCATGTTGAAAGGCTCACCAAAAACAGCTCGAGCGGCGTGTAGCCTTCCCCGTCGCCCAATGGCGGTATGTAATCCGTTATTATCTCCGGGTTGCCGCCCGCGACGCCTTTGAATTTCATCTTATCGTTAATAAGTTCCACCGATGCGTTCAATATGTTGTCCATATTTTGGCTCCTTTTTGTATTATTTCACTGGCATTATACGACTTTGTGAATTTATTGTCAATCACTGCCGGAAAATATTTCGGTTGGGGCATAGCCGTTTGGCACGGCGCTTTTCTATATACACCCCCGCTTTTTTGGTGTATAATATGCGCTGTTAGAATTTAGTCGCAAGGTGAGGATATATTGAAAAAAAGTAAGCGGGGCTTTGCCCGGTTCGTGTCGTATTACAAGCCGCATCTGAGGTTATTCGCGCTCGACATGTCCTGCGCGCTTATGATAGCTGCCATAGATTTATCGTTTCCGCTCGTATCGCGCTACGCAATGACGGAACTGCTGCCCCAAAAGGCGTATGAGGCCTTTTTTGTCATCATGGGCGCTTTGGTTGCCGCGTACGTGCTGCGCAACATATTCTATTACATTGTCACGTACTGGGGCCACTCTTTGGGCATACGCATGGAGGCGGACATGCGGCGCGATCTTTTCACGCATCTGCAGAAGCTCTCCTTCCGCTTTTATGACACGCACCGCACGGGCAAGCTCATTTCGCACGTCACGAACGACCTGTTTGAGGTGACGGAACTCGCGCACCACGGCCCCGAGGACTTGTTCATATCGCTCGTAACGATAATAGGTTCGTTCATTGTAATGCTGGGCGTCAGTTGGGTGCTTGCGCTAGTGCTTATAGTGCTTGTGCCGGTGGGCGTTATATTCACTATGCTGCTGCGCAGGCGCATGATGAACGCGTCGCGCCGCGTAAAGGAGCGCACGGCGGGCATAAACGCCGGACTAGAGATGAGCATATCGGGCGCGCGCGTCGCCAAGGCGTTTACCAACGAGGATTACGAGATAGCAAAGTTCGCCGAAAGCAACGAGCGATTCAAGCGCTCCAAGAGCGAGTTCTATTCGGCTATGGCCGTGTTCGTAAGCGGCATGGACTTCTTTACCAACCTGTTTTCCGTCGCGGTAATCGCGGTGGGCGGCTACCTGATAATGCAGGGAAACTTCGACTACATAGGCCTTGTAACGTTCACGCTGTACGTCAGCGTTTTTCTGCAGCCTATACGCCGGCTTGCTGCGTTTTCCGAGCAGTTCGCGATAGGCTCGGCTGGCTTCGGGCGCTTTTGCGAGCTCATGGACGAAGAGCCGGAGATAACCGACTCTCCCGGCGCGATAGAGCTTACCAAAGTGCGCGGAGACATAGCGTTTGAGAACGTGAGCTTTTCGTACAACGACAGGACAAACGTGCTTAAAGACCTGAATCTTAAGGTGGAGGCTGGCAGGACGCTTGCGCTGGTCGGGCCTTCGGGCGGCGGCAAGACTACGCTTTGCCACCTGATACCGCGCTTTTACGAAGCGGACAGCGGCCGCATTACCCTCGACGGCCACGACATACGCGATATCAAGCTCGCATCGCTGCGCCGCATGATAGGCATAGTGTCGCAGGACGTGTTCCTGTTCGCGGGCACCATAAAGGAGAACATACGTTACGGGCGCATTGACGCCACCGACGAAGAGATAATAGAAGCGGCAAAGCTTGCCGAGATACACGACATGATAATGGAGATGGAAGCGGGCTACGATACCGAGGTGGGCGAGCGCGGAGTGAGGCTCTCGGGAGGCCAGAAGCAGCGCATATCGATAGCGAGGATATTCCTCAAAAACCCGCCGGTGCTTATACTCGACGAGGCGACGTCCTCTCTCGACAGCGTTACGGAAACAAAGATACAGGCGTCGTTCGACGAGCTCTCCAAAGGCCGCACGACGCTCGTAATAGCGCACCGCCTCTCTACGGTGCGCAACGCGGACGAAATAGTAGTCATTGGCGAGGAAGGCATATTAGAGCGCGGCACGCACGAACAGCTTTTGTCCAAAGGCGGCGAGTACGCCAAGCTCTACCACAGCCAGTTCCGGGAACCGTAAGCGGGCGCTGCGCGGCAAACAGCATTTTTTATGTGCCTTGAAAGAAGCGGCCTTTATGCCGTTTCGTTTGGAATATATCGTTCCTGAAGGAGGTATTTAAAATGCTTGATAACGCGGACAGGGAGAAGATAGAAAAGATAATAAGCGACCGCAAGGAGGCGCACCGCTTTTACTCGGAAAGCTCCGACACGTATAACGCTTTTCTTGGCATGGAGCACGTGACGTTCGCGGAAGGCGCAATTAAGAAGCTGGGAAAAGAGCTCATAGCCGTGGGTATATCCGTAGTAATCAACTGCGAGCCGTGCATGGAGTGGCATATAAGCGAGGCGCTGCGCACCGGAGCGGCTGAAGAGCAGGTAATAGAGGCGATAGAGGTGGGCATGGAGATGGGCGGCGGCCCCGCCACGGCGTCCGCCCGCTTCGCGATGAAGGTGCTGGAATACTACAGGGAAAACAAATAACTTTTTACGGTGATTGTACCCTATCGTCCAGCACTTGATTGACGGTCTTTCTATTCATGCTGACAATAAGTGCTGGACACAAGGGAAGCTGGAGCCGACAAAGTATCTTTTGTCATTCAGAAGGAGCGCGGCGACTGAAGAATCTTTTGCAAATGAGTTTGTTTTAAGATTCCTCACTTACGTTCGGAATGACATATGGGGGTATTTGAAACTCTGACCATATCGTCGCTTCGCGCCACCTTCCTCTGTTCGCAATAGTCGACTGCCGTCACTATCGTTCGGCATTCTCCTTTGCTCACAGAGCCTCCGACTCGCTTTATCGCTCACTGAGCGCGCTCGTCTTCGGCTCCCCTAATAGGAGAACTATGTAGGAGCGGGTTTCCATGCCCGCCCGCTTTAAGAAACGGAGAGATAAACATATGTTAAGTAATGCAATAAGGCTGTTCGTTCTTGTCGTGCTGGCCATAGCGGCGATAGTCGTCGCGTTCTTCGTACTCAGCCTGGTTATCCGCCTCGCCGTGCTCGCAGCAATAGTCATCGCCGTAGTAGTGCTGATAAGGAACTGGAGCAACAGGAAGTAGGGGCGCACACCGTGCGCCCGACTATCACCCCAAAAAGCCTCACAACTCCCCCGCCATATTGTCTTTCCGGGTGGCGGGAGCAGGAGGTAAAGGCAATGAGGCCTGATACTTTTAAAGCAAAGTTAGATATCAAAAACTATCTGTTCTTGCTTCTGTTTTAATGATTCAACATGCCTCTCATATATTTTGTCGGCTTCTTCTATTCGGCTGCATAGCAAAGGAGAATTCTTATCGTATTGCTGATAATTGCTTATTACAGCATTTTGACTATGGTTTGCATAACAATATTTGCACCCGTTTCGGCATGTGTTATATAGTCCGATATCAATACTTGCCACGCACCCGCATGCCAATCTTTGATTCTTATCCTTTTCTGCTTTTAACGGGCATCCGATTATACGGCTGATAAGGCCGTCGTCAATACACCTTGCATGAGTAATGCCTAAATCAGAAAGTTCAATGTACTCCGCACATGTATCCATTTTCAGGCCGTAACCAAAAGCGATTTTCGACAGCTTCTCAGCGATTTTTCTCTTCTCAATATTATCCAGTTCTATAATACCGAGGTTCTTTATATTGCTTTTAATATTGCTATAAAAATCGATAAAACTGATTGTGCATTTCTCGGTATGGTCTTTTAACGCATCAGCAATTTTATTAAACGATTCCTCATGATAATCGAGCGTATATTTCTCATTTATAAAAATAGGGTCGTATCTCCAAATGACTTTCTCTTTTCCGATTTTTTTCGAAAGAATTTTGAATGTATTAATTATTTCCCTTTTAGGTAAGTTGGGACGTCAACTATTTTGTAGACAATTTGCTAAGCTACCTTCGCCAGTCTCTCTTTCCTCAATGATCTGAGATATTCTCTCGGCGACATATAGCCGAGTCTCTTCTGGATTCTCTTTACATTGTAG
>JAEZIZ010000031.1 GCA_023415915.1 Bacillota bacterium
TATGATTTCTACGCCCTTCCGTGCACATAGCTCCCTTAGTATCTTTCCGATTTCTGCTTTCATCTTCCCAAAGATGATCTGTCTCCGGTACTTTGGTGCAAATACTATGTGATATTTGCAGTTCCACTTCTGTCAAGAGGAGTTATGATTTTTGTTTGGTACGAGTTTTCGTGTCTACCTTCTTATACTAACTCCACCAGCCCAACCTCAATTGCGGGGCGTCCATTGTCCAGACAGTAATACTCTCGGTACATGTCATTGATGAAGCTGAAATCGATATACTTTTTGATCTTCCTCAGGCAAATGATCCTGTGGAACCAAGTCGTCTATCATGACCAGTTCCACTTCGATCTGATGGCTTTTTTCTTCTTTCAGGCATGGTATTCTCCGGCGTTTCTTTTATTTTATATATTACCATACTTCAGTTAATAAAAAAGGCTGCGAACCCTTTGTCAGCAACCTGAACTAGACTGATAAGCCAGTCTAGTTTATTAATATAATTCTGATTCTTGTTCTCTATTTATTATTCAGTATGCCAACAAGCAATAATTTCCCCATCATTTTTCCTGATAAGAGCATTGGCATTTCCTCCTGGATCTTGATTTAAATAATCTGTATTACCTGTAACTAACCAAATTTCATTGCCTTTATCAAAGTATACATTATATGGTCTTTGTTGTAATATTGTATCTTCACCAAATACCTCAATCCAATATTTCTCTGCAACTTCCGCAGCACTTTCAGGAGACGCTACTTCACCGGCAAAATATTTCTCACCAAAGAGGTCTTCCGGAGAATAATTTCCAATAATATCTTCGAACTGCTTTACATCAAAACTTCTCACCGTTTTTTCCATAATCTCCTCAGTGTTATCTACATTTTTTTTAACTTCACATCCACTACCAAAGCATAAAAATGCAAATCCGACTATTATAAATCCTGTAAGCCATTTTGAAAAGACACTCATATCCTTCTCCTTATTATATTTCTCTTAATCTTCATATAAGAGTATGAACATGCTTCAAAATTATGATATTGGTATCCCGGATGTCACAAGTGTCCCATTATATAAACCGGTTGAATTCTTTGGTTCTGAGGTATACATTACTCTCAGATTGCCAGTAATATTAACTAAATATAAAGGCTTATTAATATCTTTAGCATTCATAAAATCCCAGTCTCCTTGAGAAAATTGATCCTCTGCATAGCCTGGCGATAGCGCACCATGTGTATGAATGTAAGCCACAACTGATGCTCCATTGGGTACATTTGCTGTTCTTATACCGGTTGCTTTATGCTGTTGTCCTTTAATAAAATTAGAATGCCCATAAGCAGATAGAGTGGTGCCATCACTAAATGTTTTTGTTTCATGGTATATTTTGCCTCCGTATTCTCTATCAACTTTTACCGACTTTGGCATGATTTCCTCCGCCCATCCAATCGCAGCCTCATCAGCGGAATCATAATTTTTTTCTGCAAATTTAATTTTTTCATTAACCGTTTTTATATCTTTATTAAGCTTCGAAACCTCACCCAGATTCCGAGAATAACCGTGTTGTGCCAAAGAATACATGGCTACAGAATATGAATCATGCCTCCCTCTATATTGTGTTAACATTCTATCATATCCATCAACCAATCTTTTACGGAAATCTCTTTGCTTAACCAAATCCGACTTTTGTGCTCTAAGGCTATGTATATTTGACATCACATGTCCCGTCGGATCAATAAAGTTCACCGGGTTGTTTCCCGTATAAGCATACAAATGTTGCGTCCACGGATCGTACGGATTACCTGTATATGTATCTTGGCTCAGAAAACGGCCCGTGCTCGAATTATAGAACCGAGAATTCATGTACTGCAAGCCCGTAGACTTATCCGTCACACTACCCGTAAACGTCACATCGTTCAGGAACGTCTTGTCCCCACTCTGCTCCATACTGCCGAACGCGTCATACTCATATCCTGTTTTCAAGGAACCGTTGGGGGCGACAATTGCCGTCGTGCTACTGCGCATGTCGTAATGGTAGAAGTAGAAACCCTCTATCTCACCCGGGTTTTGGTCGTCAAAACGGGCTGAGGTAATGATTTGACCGTTAAGGTCAATCACATTCTCCGTCAGCAGCCAGTTGTTGGCGTTCGCTGTGAACAGCGTCGCCCCTCCGCTATAATAATAATTCGTCGTCTCACCGTTTTCAACTCTTTTTATACGCTGGCCGCTGGCGTTGTACGCATTCGTTGATGTTTCGTTGGTATAGGTGACATTTCCCTGCTGGTCTGCCTCAGGCGTCGAGATGTCTGCCTGCACCATGTGGTTCATCAGGTTATAGGTTTAGTTCGTCTATGATTTTCCCTTCATTGTCCGTACGCCTCGCTTCTATAATCTGGGTAATGGTGCCTGGGGTTTGTTTTTTGGCTCCTGCATGTGCGGCTCCTTTCATCATTCTCTGCATTTAAAAAACCGTTCAGCAGATTCAATAATCTTATGAACGGTTTGAATTCAAAAAGGTTTTAGATTAGTCAGCAAATCTTAGGGGAAAAAGACCCATACTAATTGTAAAAAGTAACTTATCGAATAATTTAATACCCATATATTCGGTTTTATTTGATTTTATATTTATTAAGAAGTTTCTCCATTTTCTTAGGTTGTTTACTAATAGCGTTATTCATTAACTTTTCGAATCTTTCTGTTTCACTATTTTGTTTAATTATAATAATTTTATTAATATATCCAATAATAAAAATTTTATAATATAGCATATATAATAAACCTGTAAAAACTAATGCTACAATAATAACGAAAATATCAAATAATATTATCATCCTCAACCTCCAAATTTATTAATTATCTCATTATAATCTACAATATTGTATTTTTGCCCTTGATAAACACAATATAATTTCATATCATTATTTATATTATAGATAACATCGCCCCATAATGTATTAGGAGAATCTTCAAAAGAAAAAGGTTCTAATTTTTTGTCATCAATAAATATTTCTATTTCTTCTTGAAAATCATATCTAATTGATATAACATACTTTGAATTATATTTCCTGATTTGAGTTGAAATAATTTTATTATCATCATTGAGAACCGTATAAAAATATTTTACTTGGTATATTGATCCAATCACAGTACCTGGTACATTAAACATAAACCCAGATCTATTGTTTTTAAATGCTATATTATAACTATTAAAACCATTGTCGGTTTTTATACAGGCAAAGAGAAAGGAATCTTTAATAAAATATTTATATTCTGAATAATTTCCTTTAAATTCCGCTTGAATTAATTCTTCTGGAGTTAAATTGTTATTAATGGGTAGATAATCGGCTTTTATTTGTGTCGCAAAATATCCAAAAAAAACATATAAAATAATAGATATGATTATAAATATAATTTTCTCGAGTTTGTTACTAATCATGATTGTTTCCTCCTAATGCTAATAAAACTATATATGATCATCAACTTTAATAACATTTTGTTCGATAATAAATTCTCAAAATTTAAGCCCTTCCAAGTGCGTATTGAATCCTTGTTGCTGCCTCAGGACCAATCACAAAGGCTAAAACAACTGTTGCTGCTGCTAGTGTGTTTACTGATAAACTAATTGTCGTTGCCTTATTTGTAGTCTCAGTTAATTTACTAACATAAGACGCACTAACGCCAGTATTTTCCAAAACATTCACTTGAAATCCCCCCGAAAGAGAATGTCCGTCTTTCGAAAGAAATGTTTTACTATAACCAACACCAATCCATTCAGCATAGACGTTCTCCCCCGTTCCATTGCTACCTTTCGAGCTAGCACCAATTTTTACCATTCCATTATTTAAATTGGTATTAGTGTAAGTATCTATTGTGTAATTGCTTCCCCCTGTCCCTTGTGTATGTTTAGTTATTGTCGATTCTGTTGCCTTCAAAGTAATAACACCCATTCCAAGAAAATCAAAATCTTCCATTATATCGCTTGGATATGACGATGTTTCAATAACTGATTCTGTATATCCAATACTTGGCTTATCACTACCAGACCCACTCCTTCCACCGGAACCTCTTCCACCTGAACCACTCGTTCCAGTCTTCTGTTCCGGATCTCCGCCTCTATTTTGCAGTTGATACTTATAATTATCCATGACACTACCAGTAGGAACAATTTTTCTAGCCGCCATATTACTTTGATACCTGTAGGAATCAGCAACGCCTTCATGCCCCGTCGGATCAATAAAGTTTGTCGGGTTATTCATACAATAACTATACAAATGCTGCGTCCACGGATCATACGGATTACCCGTATATGTATCCTGACTAAGGAACCGGCCAGTGCTGGAGTTGTAAAACCGTGCATTCATGTACTGTAGCCCAGTAGACTTGTCTGTCACACTCCCCGTAAACGTCACGTCGTTCAGAAAGTTGCTGTCTCCCGACTGCTCCAAGTTGCCAAATTCGTCATACTCATATCCTGTCTTCATTGTGCCGTCAGACTTGAGTATGGCTGTTGTACTGCCTCTCTTGTCATAATGATAGAAGTAGAAGCCCTCTATCTCACCCGGATTTTGGTCATCGAAACGTGCAGAGGTAATGATTTGACCGCTGGGGTCAAGTACATTTTCCGTCAGCAGCCAGTTGTTGGCGTTGGCGGTGAATAATGTTGCGCTTCCACTGTAATAATAATTCGTCGTCTCGCCTTTTTCAACCCTTTTTACGCGTATGCCCTGAGCGTTATACAAATTCGTGGAGGTTTCGTTGGTATAGGTTACATTTCCCTGTTGGTCGGCCTCAGGCGTCGAAATGTCTGCCTGCACCATATGATCCATCAGGTTAAAGGTGTAGTTTGTCGTTTGGTTATAATACGTCGTCGTTCCGCTCTTCGTAATGCCAAAGTGTCTCTGTACTTCCTGCGTCTGGTTGCCCCGGCTGTCATAGGTATAGCTGGTCTGGAATTCATTATTCTTGGTTGTTCCGGTCAGCTGGTTGAACTGGTTGTAGGTATAAGCCATGGTATCCGTGCCATCGCTCATTGTCAGCCGGTTGCCTACCTTATCATAGGTGTAGTTCTTCGTCTTGCTGTCAATCGTTGCCTGTGTCAGCCGCCCTATTGCGTCGTAGGTATACGTCTTGTTCACCGTCTTGGCCGATGTATAATTAGTATAAGCCGTTTCCGCGGTAATATAGCCGCGTTTGTCATACGTCATCGTGTACTCTTCTTTTTTAACGCCCGAGCCTGTGCCGCCGGCATAGTCGGTATATGTGATACCCGTCGTCAGTCCGGCGTTGTTGAGTGTATAGGCCGTTATAATATAGTCCGCACCATCGTTTTCAAAGTTACGGAATTCCTTGGTGTAATCGAGGTCGCCGTTGGTTTTGTAGACATACTCGCGCACGGTTTTCGCAGCCGCACTGCCCAGCGCCAAAGTGATATAGTGGATACGCCCATATCCGTCATACACATACCCCAGTTTACGCTGCTCGCCGTGCTTCACATAGCTTAGTTCTCTTATCTTACCCGCGTCGTCATATGTATAGTCTACGCTCACGCCGCCTGCGCTCAGGCTGCCCTGCGTCATCTGCCCCACGCGTCCCATGTTGTCATACACATAGGTGGTCGTCTGTTCAGTCGCGCCGTGATAAACACTATCACGCGTCACCCTGCCGGCAGCATCATATACATATTCGATGTAGTCGTCACTGTTCTGTGCCGTACTTTCGGATGCCTCATAATAGTCAACGCGCGTTGTCTGCCCCATACTGTTGTAAGTGTACTTCTCCTTAGTACTGTCATTCCTCGTCACGACGGACACGCGGAAGTTGGCGTCATAAGTGTAGCTCGTCTGCATCACCGTGCTATCGCCCGTATTGCCAACGTTGTAATCCTTTATTTTCCGTCCCATCGGGTCGAACCACGTTTCTGTCACGCGCTCTTCCGCGTCCGTCACTCGGTTCTTGATGTACCCGCCTTCTTCATTATCATACGAATAGCTCGTTGTGTGCGTATTGCTCCCCACTGTCTGTGAAACGGTCGAAAGCCGCGAATCATTGTCGTATGTATAAGACGTTGTATACCCTTCGCCATCCGTCACGCTAATCTTGTTGCCCAGCCAATCATAAGCTAACTGTGTTTGAATATTCGCACCAGCCGGGTCGATGATTGTTTTGACCTGCTGTCCCAGCGCATTATACTCGGCCTCAGAAACCCGGCCCGCATTATCCGTTACCTGCGTGCAGTTGCCGATGGCGTCATATGCGTACTGCGCAGTTATTATCTCGGTGGTGCCATTGGAAACGCTTGTCTTCTTTAACCGCCCAGCCTTATCATAATATTCAATGGTCTGAGCACCTGCCCCATCCGTTTTGACCACCTTGTCTGCATCGTTGCCGCCGCTGCCGTCGCTGTTCCATTTCAGATATTGTATGCTGCTGACAGTGTCGTCGGGGTATGTTGTGTCTGTCATGCGATAAAGATCGTCGTATGAATAGTTCACTTCATTACCGCTGCGGTTGGTCATGGTCTCCATATTGCCTACGAGGTCATAATTCCACAGTTCGTCGCTTCCGTCCGGGTATAACACCTTCGCTTTCCGGCCCAGCAGATCATAATATGTGGTTACGCTGTTATTCATGGTGTCCGTCGCCCTGACACGCATGAAGTATCCATCCACGTCGTAGTCATAGGCATACGTTGTCGCCGTGCGTACCAATGTCCCGTTGTCATATTCCTTGATCGCAGTCACTCGCCCCTTACTGTCATACGTGTACCGCGTCTGGTTACCAAAATCGCCCTCCACCTGCGTGAGGTATCCGAAATCCCCATTGACCGTACCATACGTATTGGTGGTCACCTTTCCCATCGGATCAGTGGTGGCTAGCAGGTTTCCGTTTGCGTCATAGGTATACGTCGTGGTCAGCGTCACCGAACTGCTCTTCTTGACGCTGACGCTGGTCGGCTTGTTAAAGTTGTTGTAACCGCTAAATGTGGTCTGCGTCCCGTTTGGCCCGTTGATACTCGTAATATTGCCATTCGTATAGGCGTAGCTATAGCTGATCGTCTGCGGTGTTCCGTTGACCTCAGCCTGATAGCTCATCCCCGTCACCAGATATGTGTTCGTATCATACGTATAGTTTATACTGTTGTTTAGCGGGTCTGTCTTCTTATATAGCAGCCCCTCGTCGTCATACTCATACCCAATCGACACGCCATTCTGGTTGATGATTGTCGTCCCGTTCTGATTCTCTCCCAAATCGGCATACCCAAAATCATAGTAATCGCCGTTCGCAGACGTAATCCGCTCTACCTTGCCGGTGGCGTCATAGGTTAAATCCGTCTCTTTGCCCTCGGGGTCAGTGATAGTGATCAGCCGGTTGCTGGTGTCATAAGCAAACTCTTCCGCATACGTAGTATTGCCCTCAACCGTCGTATATCCGCGGGAGAGTCGGTCACTGTCTGTATACTCATATGTATAGGTTATGCTGACCGGATCGGTCTGTGTATCTTCTGTCCAAGTCACGCTTTCCAGCATATCGGGGTGATAGTTGACATAGGTGTAGTCCGGGTCTTCCGGAGCCGCACCCTCCACATGATACGTCAGCGTTACCTTATCTCCGACGGTGTTTTCGACTTCACTCAGGTTCCCTCTATCGTCATACTTGAAGATAAGTTCATTTCCGTTGTTATCTGAGAAGCTTTTCAGCTTCATGCTCTGCGCATCAAAGTGATAGATTATATTGTCCTTGCGTTTAATCTGATATTCATCCAGCGTAGCGTTATACGTCAGCTCCATAAAAGTCCCTTTAGCGCTCTTGTATACGCTGCCGTCTTTCTCGAACCGGTGGAAGCTGCCGTCGCCGTCCTTTAATATCATGCCCAGCTCAGCGCTGCCGCTGTATTCCCGCATGAGGCAGGTATTGAAGCTGAAATCCCAGCCATAGCCCATGGCTGTCTTGGTGTTCGCCATGCTGTTGAACGTTCTTCTCATCACGGTGGCCAGGAACGGATCGGATACCACGATATCCGTCGTTGTATAAACGATGTTGCCGTTAGAAACGTTCACATACCCGGTCCCGCTCCCGGTGCTGAATCCCGCGTAACTCCAGTAATCCTGCAAACCCAGCCGTCTCGTGACCTCATCCGCGGATACTACCGTCGCCCAGGCTTCATTGGAAGTTAAACTCTCGCGCGGGTGACCATTTATTATCTTAACAGCTGTCACCTTGTAATAGAACGTCTGTCCATAGTTGAGGTTATAATCGTTCCAGTTATTTTCTTCAATCCCCTCCGCCGCCAGCGTCTCCTCGGAAGGTACAAAATACGGCGTGGTGCTGCGGTAAACATTATACGTCACACCCTCCGTTTCGCTCGCCTCCCAGCGAAGCAGCGTCATATAATTTGCCCCGGTCAGCGTCGACAGATTCCATGGCTCATCCACCAACTTGACCATGTAGGGATGGCCACCAATCTTTTCCTTGATGCTCAATCGCCAGCTGAGCAGCTTCGGAGTGCTTGTCCCATCGCTGGAAAGCACCGCCTTAAGCACAACCTGAGTGCCCGGTATTAATAACTCTTCCCAGTCTTCAAGATCGCTTGCATCTCCGGGTGTTAGCTCCTCCCACGATCCCTCAGCGCCGTTTTGTGTTGAAATATAATATGTGATAGCCGTTCCTTCGGGGATGTCTTCCTCGGCTTCAAGACATGCCTCTATCACGTCGTTTGAAGTCAATCTCATCGTGCTTTGTACTGAGCCCGAAAGGCTAGAGCTACTGTAAAGTTGAATGCTTTCATTGGTTACATTATGTACGGTATTATATAATTTAGTTATACCTCTCGTATCCTTTGGAAATGAATTATCCACCAGTACTGCGTTGGCATATGTGGTGTATCGAATATCCATTGACCAAGAGTCAATGGTTGGTGTCAGATTATTAGTTGATTTCGTTAGTTTGGCACGCAGCTTCACGCTTTCACCCGTTGGGTTGGTGGTAAAGTACTTTCTTTTCGCCAAATTGACAGTTATTCCACCGTCCGTTGAAACCGGTTCAATCTCCTGCCATATTCCGCTTACCAATACCTCATAAATAATTCCCGCGTCACCAGGAATCGCATGCTTAACGGTTAAATCAATGTAGCTGATATCTCCGGCAAAGCTTTTTTCCAGGCTCTCAAAGCTTCCCAAAGCTGCAAACGTTCCGTCCGTCTGCTTCAGGCGAATAATGTCTCCATATAACTCAACATCAACATCATTTTCTATTTTACTGGTATTCTCAAATGCGTCCGCTACCTGCAGCGCTTCATATGTCGTGGTGCTGTATAATTCACCTTCTGTTGAGTCTGTTGCCTGAACATACATAAATGCGATGCTGCCCTCAGGATAGATCCACCCATTGTCATATGCCGCCGCGTTGAAGGTTAAATCATCACCCTGCGTGCCTTCTGTGTCATGCAGCTTGTTGTTCACATAGAGCTTCCCGCCTGACAATCCTTCCACGCCGCCATTAGCAGCCTTCTGGTATTCCACGTCGGTATTTTGATCGCTGATTACATATTGATCCGCGTCATCCACATTCGGCTGGTAACCATCGGGCGTATACCCGCCCGGCTCGTCGATTTGAAGCCCGGCTGTAACCAGTTGGCTGTCACTGGTTTTGAGCAGGATAATAGATGTGGTTGCGCTGTTTCCAGCCTTATCATAAGCTCTCAGTCGTATGGTATAATGTGTGTTTTCCGTCAATCCGGTGGTATCCCACTCACATATGACCTGATCACTCACAACAGACGTTCCTGTCGCCAATGCCGGAGTGTTGAAGCTTGAAGCCGGATTTCCGGGGCCATAATCCAATGTCCAATTGTTAAAAGTACTGCCGCCACTGTCCGTAATGGTTGCTTCCACATAGACAATGCCATTTAAAACGGTATTCCCAACGCTCACCGAGGCTGTGGGTGCCGTCGTATCCTTATAGTATGTACAGGAAGCATACGCACCGGTATTGCCTAAGCTGTCCACACCTCTTACGCGGATAGCATGCGTTCCGTCGCTCCATGACGATGCGTTGAGTGTATATGAACCCGAAGCCACGCCATAATTGGTGCCGATATCTGTCCAGCTTCCACTGTTTACCTGATACTGGGCTTTCTGCAGATGATTTCCTTCGTCAGTTATACCACTCCAACTGATTACAGGAGATGTGTTGGACGTCCAGCTATTTGGACTTATGCTTAAACTTGTTGGAGCCGTAGGCCCGGTCTTATCAGGTGTAATATAGTCATATATATATTTCCAACCACTTATATTATTATTGTTGTCATATACGCGTATGGCAAAGTCATAATTGGAATTATCCAGGCATCCGGTATATGTATGCGAAATAGAGGAGTTGGATTTATCCAGATAACTCCAAGCACCGTCGTTTAATCTGATCGCCAATTGATACTTCTGGATTCCCGAAGCAGCCCCAACTGGCAGGTCAGTAACGGCAGACCACGATAAGGTAATGCTGCCAGTCGGACCACTGAACGAAGAGCCGGAAACGGAAAATGATGTAGGTTGTGGCGGAGCAGTGGTATCCGTAAATGTAAATGCAAAGTAGTTCTTATTTGAAGAATTGTTATCGGAATAGAAGCGTTTATATTTGTTCGAGCTCTCATTACTGCTCATTAAATACATTCCGTAGTTCGTGATGGTTCCATTAAACCAGCCGGAAACCAAGCTGGTCACATCCCAGTTATACCATCCAATCGCCTGAACATCCGTTTGGGCATATACGCTTCCCAACGAAGGCTTATTTGACCACTTAACCGTTGCTGGATCCCAGCTGGATGTTATCCGCGCGACCTGAATGGTCGGGGTGGAACTGCCGCTATAGTTTTGATACGCATAGTATTTTACGTTGGTAATGCTATTTCCAGCCAGTATGCTCGGAAATTGATTTATTTTTATCAAACCCCTTGATATTAATAAATCTGATCCATAACCAATTTTCAGATTTACATCGTTTACATAGTTGTTGCCTGAATACCGGCTCGTAATAAACGTATCCGCTATCTGGCCAGTTGTTGAATTTACGGATGGGTCAAGAATGACAGGATATACCGTGTTCTTATCTTCCAGGAATCCCCTGTCCGGTATGAGGGTATATTTATATGTGTCCTCTCCCGTTATTTCAAGCTTTACCGCAATATCATACGATTCAGCGCATTCCTCCGAGGAATCCCACATGACAGGCGCTGCTATTGCCGCTACCAATATTCCATTTTTAACATCGATAAAATATAAATTGCCATCTTGTCTTAGTACAGGAGCAGCATTTTTTAATGTTATCTCATACGAAAATTCGGTTTCTTGTGGAAGCTGATTAAAAATAATGTCTTCTTTTATTCCGGTTTCGGTAGGGGTTATTCTGATGTCAGTATTCTCGCTGAAGGTCTCGGTATATTCAAGGGTTGCATATTCTTCTTCTGTATCCAGCTTTGCATCTTTTTTTTCAGGCTGATCTGCATCAATGAAATTTAAATCAGCACTGCTTTTATTTTCCTCAATTAGTATGTTAAGTGGCTTGAAGCCAATCATATAGTCATCTATATTCATCTTAATCGCGCCGCTTTGATCAAGATTCTCCGACATCAGGACCTCAATATCTGAGGCTTTGTTTTTATACTCATGATCTGGGCTTTCCTTGGAATCGGTTGCGATTATGTTATTATCGATTAATTCGTACTCGCCGTCTTCATTCTCAAACTTGATGGGGCTATTATATAGCTTCAGGGTTGTCGTTCCATCCCCGTTATCTTCGACATCCATATACTTCTCTTCTTCGTATGGAAGCAGTGTCAGGCTGAGCAGGCTCTCATCACTTAAAAAGCCGTTTTCATCTACTAATGATTTTATGGCCTTGTTATACTTTTCTTCGAATTTAAAGTCTTGAGCAATATCGTCGTTTGGTTCTTGCGGCTCTGTTGGCTCAGGTTTCTCCGTTTCATCAGGCGTTTCGGTCGGAAGAGGTTCTTCGATTTCACTTTGTTCTGTTCCTAAAGCGTAAGCAATCCTTGAAGTACCAGCAAACGGAGTAATAAAACACTGTATAAACATCGCCATTACAAGTAAGGATGCTACAATATTTCTCAATAACACTTTTTCTTTAGAAATAAACATAAATCGCACCTCATATTATATTATTTTCTTGTACAGTGTTTATTCTATCATTAAAGGTTATAATAGGGTGTATTTCGACAAAATACTACAAAATAAGCATAATTCTTGGCCTCGAATACAATAACTCTGATTGATAAAACACCTTATACATCCAATGGTAAGCATAACAGTGTTACCTTTGTCTATGGCTCTTTCATTCCATAGTAAGATCATGGTTTGAGAATTAGACAGATTACCTCCCCATCCCGCGCGAGCGATGAGTCCTCGCTTTCTGTTCGCTCCTGCTCACCAACCGCTCCACGTTCCGTATAACGATCTCCGCTTCCCTGACTTCTTCTTTCAGCATGTTATACTGCCCATTGAGCGCAGCCCTCTCGGTGAGCAGCTTTGTCCGTTCCTCTTTCCACGACTGGAGCGGCGGGGTATTGCCGTTCAGATGTTGTCCGAGATAGCGGTGCGCTGATTCAAAAAGCGCAATCTCCGTATAGTGTTGTTCGCGGAACGCCGCCTGCTTTTTTGGTCTCCTTATCTGCTGGTACTGACTGTAAAGCTCTCTGTGCTCCTGATAATATCCCATGTACCGTATATGCTCGTCCAGCATGTGCAAACGGCCGTCTATCCTGTTCAGCCTGTCGCCCATATCAAGCCGCCTGTCGTACATCTCGCCCACCTTTTCCCGCAATCCCGCCATGTCGGTGATATGGTTTTTCTGTAGAAAGTTGAACACTCTTGCCGCCATGTTGGAATCGGAAATCTGACCATAATAACTTTTCTGTTCATGCCCATCCAGTATGCCGCGAATGACATCGGAGAGAGTGGGCGGCGCGGTGTTTGCGGCTTCTCTTTTCAGCCAATCCTTCAGCTTGTTTATCCGTGCCCGGAGCTGGCGCAACAGCTTGTTGCCCGCTTCAATTTCACGGTTAATGTTCCCGCGCTCGGTCGGAATGCCCTTGCGCCCCATCTGCGCGGCGGCCACGCCCAAATGAACAGTCGGGATTTCCCCCTTGCCCTGCCGCAAAAATGAACGGTGATCTACCCGTTCTTCCAAACCCTGACGCTCCAAAGCCGCATTCACCGCGTCCGCCCAACCCGCCCGCCATTCCTCCGCTTTGGTCTGTTCGTTCCAATCCACCATATCGACTTTACGGGTTTTGAATTCGCCGCTTTTGAGTCGGATTCTCTCGCCGTGTTTATCCAGCAAATATTCTTTTCTGGACTTCGCGCCCCATGAACCATCTTGTTCAAACGGGCGCAGGGTGAGCATGATATGGGTGTGGGGATTGCCATCGCCTTTATCGTGGACGCAAATATCGGCGCACATCCCGGCTTCAACAAAATGCCGTTTCACATACTCACGGATGAGGGAAACATTCTGCTCCCGCGAAAGCTCCACAGGCAGGGCAAGCTCGACCTCACGCGCGAGCTGTGAATTTTTGTTTTTCTCGATCCGCTCCACAGCGTTCCACAAAACGGCTCTGTCGGTGTATTGGCTAGGTGCGTGTTCCGGCAACAGAATTTCGGTATGGACAACACCGCTCTTGCGCGTGTAATCATGAGTGATACCATCGTACTCATTCGTTATGGTTTCGCCCGCCCGATAAGCCGCCGCCGCGACAGCCGACTTGCCTTTGCCCCTGCTTATGATTTTAATACTCAAGTGGTATATCGCCATCGCCCAAGCTCCTTTTCATGAACGTAGTGAATAAATAAGACGGCAAGTGGTATCATGAGAACCGCTTGCCTCCTTTGAAGTGCGCCGACAGGCGCAAAAAGCCCCCGGCAGGGCGCACACACCCGTAAGGGTGTATAAGTGCGCCCTTCGGGGAGGGGGAAAGGGCTGGTTAGCCCGCTTCCCCCGTTGCGCTGGCCCCGGCTTTCAGCGTGGACGCGCCACCGCCTTGCACCGCTCCCGCAGCTTTGGCCGCTGCCGGTTCGCCCTGCGCCGTAGTCAGATTTGCCAACGCTTTGCGCGCGGACTCCGTCCGGATGGTCTTTTCGAGGAACGCCTTGATTTGCTCGTTGGTGAATGTGTCCGCTTCCGGAATAAGGCTTTCCAGTATCGCCCCGCGTTCGATCAACCGTTTGGTTCTGGCCTTGCGCTCCCGTTCCTTCTGCTCCTGCATAAGCCTTTTTCTCTGATTTTCAAGCTGTCGTATCTGCTCCTGTACGCTCTCGATTCTTTCTTCCGTGGTCTTTGCCATAATGAGTACTCCTTTCAATTCTTTGCATAGAAAAAGCAGCCCACGGTGTTATCCGTAAGCCGCCCTATGCGGTTGTTTGCTATACGCCTAGCTGTTTTTGCTTATTAGCATACCGCCGCTGTGCCTCTCTGTGCCGCGCCCGCTTCTCCCGCGCCTGTTCTTCCTCCGCGATTTCCTCCGGCGCAGGCGTTACCTCCGGCACTTCAAACCTGCCGATAAAATTGAGATACACATCAACTTGCTGTTCCCGCTCCCCGCTCGACCTGTCCGCCTCATGCACAATGATTTTCTCTATAAACTCGTTAATCATCGGCGCGGTCAGTTCGGAAAAATCCGTGTGCCGCTTCACGATCTCAATGAACCTGTCCGCCCGTACGCTATCGGCGTTGAAACCATTAAGTTCAGCTTGCAGATTTTCAATGGATTGCTCCAATTCCGCCTGCTCGTTCTCGTATTCGGCGGACAGTATTTCAAACCGTTTTTCTGACAGGGAACCGCCGACCTTATCCTCGTAGATCTTGCGGATGAGCGTGTTCAGTTCGGCCACGCGCTTTTGCTCTTTGGCAATGCGTCGCCTGTGCGCTTTCGCCGTTTGTTCCTGCCGTACCGCCGAGCTTTCGCGCACCTGCCGTATAAACTCGGCCTCACTCTTTTTCACAAAACCGCTCACCGTCCTTATCGCCTCCAGCGCAAGCTCCCGGATGACAATGGTACGGATATTGTGCGCCGTGCATTGGCCGTCAAACCGCCTGCTCGTGAGCGAATAGGTCGAACAGGTATAAATGTCGCTCGGGCATTTGTTGTAAATCCTGCCGTTCGGATGCCGGTACTGTATCGAGTGCGGCCTGCGGTGGATATACATCTTCGCACCGCAATCCGCGCAGAACACCAGCCCCGTCAGCGGATTGGCTTCGCCCAAGCTGTCGGTGCGCCGCACGGTCTTGCGGCAGCGCTGTGCCGTTTCCCATGTTTCACAGTCCACGATGGCAGGATGGGTATTCTCAAATATGACCCAATCATCTTTATCCGAAAACTTTGAACGCTTGTCCTTGTACGAATCCTTGTAGGTGCGGAAGTTGACCGTATGCCCCATATACTCTGGCTTTTGCACGATGTTGGCAATCGTGTTGCCGTTCCATGCGTAGGGAATTGAGTGGTCGTGATGGCCAAGCTTCACAATCCCGCGCGTATAGAGGTAATATGACGGGCGCTCGATTTTATCTTCGGCCAAAATACGCGCGATCTCACACGGCCCTTTGCCCGCGATGGTGAGCGTGAAAATGCGCCGCACCACCTCGGCGGCTTCGGGATCGATCAGCCATTCGTTTTTGTCGTTTTGATTTTTGACATAGCCGTAAATCGGGAAGAACGTTAGCCGCTTTCCCTCCATGCCCCGCGCCCTGTGGCTGGCCTTGACCTTGCGGCTGGCGTCCCGCAGATACCATTCGGACATAATGTTGAGGAACGGCGCAAACTCGCCGCTATCGCGGTTGAGGCTGTCGATACTGTTGGCGATGGCGATAAAGCGGACGTTCTTTTCCCGGAAGAACACTTCCGTGTAAAAGCCCGTTTGCAGATAATCCCTGCCTATCCTGCTCATATCCTTGCAGATGACCGTATCGATGCGCCCGCTCTCTATCCCGGCAATGAGGGCTTTCCAGCCGGGGCGTTCAAAGTTTCCGCCCGACCAGCCGTCGTCGGTAAAATGGACAGGGTTAGAAAAGCCGTTCTTACCGGCGTAGTCCTCCAGCATTTTCTTTTGCGCGGTGATGGAATTGGATTCGCCGCTTTGCTCGTCATCGCGGCTGAGACGCTCATATAGAGCAGTGATTTTAGGCTCCTGCTGCCTGATGTTCATACCGAACTCCTTTCAGGCAACCGGCTCATTTGCAGTACCAACATCATACCACAAAAGCGACGGCAAAGGAATATCTTTTTCATTGCGTCACCTCGTTTTTGATGAGGCGCAGGATTTTATCGTTCACTGTTTCCCGGCTGGTTTTGCTGAAATGAACGCTTACCCGGTAGGTGGTGGAGCCGATCCGTTTGGTGAATACGCCCGATTCACGCGGCTGCTCCTTTTTGGCTGTTGTCGTCTGCATTTGACCGGCCCCCTTTCAGATGATAAAATTGGTTTATAGCATTGTTCTTGTTGGTGTAATCTGTTTGCGTTATCGTTTGCGTGTATTCTCCTCCTTCCCGCGCGCAGGGTGCAAAAAAAGCAGGGGTAAGGTAAAACCCTTGCCTTGTGCGAAACCGGCCCGGAAACCCGCTGTTTATGCGGCTTTCCAGAGCCTAAAGCGTTACATCCCGCCTGCGGTGCTTTCTCACCCGCGCAGCGGCGGCGGCTTTGCGGGCGGGTACGGCGCAGGCTTCGCAATACGCCTGCCTGCCGTTGACAGGAAATTTCCTGCCGCAGCACTTGCAGGCTTTGAGTGGTTTGCGGCTGAATACAGCTTCCAGTGCCGGATCGAGCGGCAACACCGCATTTTGGAACCATTTGCACAAAGAACTGTCCGCAAAAGCGATGGTTAACATATAACAGGCTCCGTCTAGTGGCAGGCATCCGTATTCATGGTCACAGTTGGCGCACTCGGATATGACCAGCCTGTGAACAGCCTGTTTCTCTCTGGCGGTCAGTTCCCGGTATAGATTGCTCACGGCTTTCCTCCTTTCCGGGGCGTTTGTAATCCGTCATTCTCGTAAACAAATTACATCCCCTCATTAATGGGAGAAAAAACAGGGGTATAGCGGAACCTTTTTCAAAAATCTTTGAAATATTTTTTCGGCGGGTGAAAGCGGGGCGAGGGCAGGCGTGGAATACAAAAAATTGAAACGGGAAATCGAGCGGGAAGCCCTTTCCCGCATGGAGGACGCGGCAAGGACTGAGGCGGATTTTCAAAATGTTGCGGCGGAATGGGACAGGCTGGATGCCAACCGCGAGCGGCGGGAGCGGTGGCACGAGAAAAGCCGAACCGAACAGATGCTGGCAATGGGATACAACGATGGTGAAGTTCTTCCCAACCCGATTGGACATATATTCTGGCGGCAGTTAATGCGCGGAGATTTCCTTGACGTGATCTTTGACTGCCCGTATGAGCTGCACGAGCTTGTAGAGGATGCGGATATATCCACAGTGCTTCGCGGTTTATCCGAAAATTACCGGGAAATCCTTTATTTCAGCGCCATACGCTTATACAGCAGCGCCCGGATTGCCGCCATGCGGAAGCAGACTGCCCGCAATATCCGCAAGACGCGCGTATTAATGCTGAAAAAGATACATGAAAAGCTGATACCACGCCTTGCGCAAAGGGTAGAGAACGGCCTGTCCGTCACGCTGGCGCAGTTGGATTTCCTTAAGGAGCATTAGGAGCTTGACAATACCAAACGTGAGTTATATGATTAGCCTGATATCAGGTTACATTTTGGAGGCGGGATATGAACAGCCTGTTTCAAAAGACGAGCTCCCATTGGGTGAAATACAGCGAATATGAGTGCAGGGAAAAGGACGGCGTTTTGTATGTCATGCCCGCGCCCAAAGCGAAGCCGGTGATTATTGATCCGCTTGAGGATGCGGACGCGATGGTGCTGGACGCGCTGGGCGTCGGTTTGCTGATGATGAACCGCAGCAAGGATACGGTCATCCGTGAAGCCCTGTTGGATTTCGTTTCAAAGTATGGCTTGCTTGGGTTTATGACCGCGCTGCCGACTACGCCGCAATTTCTGGATTACGACTACGCATACCTGCCGAAAAACCATTTTATCCGTGAAGAATCCATGCTTGTGGAGAACTACACCGCGCTGTTCTTTCCATTTGACCAGCCGGACATGCTGTTCACGGAAAGCGGCGTGCAATGGGATATTTCGGGCGATAGGGATATGATGGCGCTGGCGATGACGATGACTAACAAGCCGATGGCGCTGAACCTGTGTTTCCAGCGGGAATATGCCGAACGGTACGACTGGCTGCTCACGCAGTTTAAGGATTTGGCTTTCACATTCATGTCCAGCTATTTGTTTTATGCGGATTATGATAGTTTGGATGATGATACCCGCAACCTGTACCGGCAGGGCATGGCGGCCTTTGGCGGCATCGCGCCCACCTACCATATCGCCCTTTTAGACAAGCCGACGATTGTTTGGGACTTTCATTCGCTGCTTCTCGGCATACAGATGATGCTGAGTTTTATGATAACGGATGAGACAAAGCCGCTTCGCGTCTGCAAGCATTGCGGTAAAGCGTTTGTGGCGGAACGTCCCAACGCCGTGTTTTGCTCCCCGCGCTGTAAAAACCAGTACAATGTCTACAAGAGCAGGGAGAAAAGGAAATAGCAAAAGAGCGGCATTGCTGCCGCCCCCGCGTATGTGGTACAATAGGGTTAATCGTAAATCAGTTCATTGCAGATGATTTCATCCGCGCAGGCGCATATGTTGTTAACCTTGCCGACCCACAGCATTTGGTTTACCGCTTTGAGCCGTTCGGTCACGCCCTGCGTTTCCATCATCTGTTTTACAATGCGTTCCCGGCGTTCGTGGGCCGCAATGTCGATTTCATGCAGATGCGCCCGTAGTTTGCCGGTGATAAGCAAATTGGTATACAGCACACGCTTGTGCCTTTTTAGATAGTCAAGCCGCCGCTGTCCCCAAACGCCGATGTGAATTTCTTCGCCCAGCCCATCATCCGGCAGAGTGAGATTGGGGATTTGATATTCGTTCACAACTCGGTAGGTAATTTCGCGTTTCATATGTCCGTACCTCGTTTCCTTTGTAGATTCAATATGGTCGGTCTGTGCGTTAACTCCTTCCCACTTCACGGAACCGCCTAATCTGCAAATGAGCCGGTTGCCATGCTGTTTAGTAGTGGTTTATCATTACCACCCTTTACAGCATAGCTTCCAGTTCCACCTTGTGTGTGCTAGACTACTACTGTCCATCCATCGTCCTCCTTTTTGATGTTTGCGGTTGGCAGACCTGCTTGCATCCTACCAGAGTGCGCGATGGAT
>JAEZIZ010000126.1 GCA_023415915.1 Bacillota bacterium
TGCCGCTTAAGTTCAGGGTAAAGGCCGTCTTCGGCAGCAAAAAATACGCCAATGTCTTTTTCCTGTACCCGCTGCTCCGGGCGAAAATCGAATGGGACGGGGAAGTAATGCCTACGCTCAGCATATACCTGTTTAAAAACAGGGTGTTCAAAAAGCAGCTGAAGAGAAAACACAGGAAGGACAAGCACCCATTGCTGTGGCTTAAGTCCGCCGTAATAACCAACAGGAGGACGGAGGTCTGGTACGGCATGAAAAATCCTTTTGCTACGGGCATGGCGAGCGGCGTTATGGGCATAATGTCGGGCTTTTTAAAGTTTGACGAGTTAAGCCTTCATCCCGATTTTTTCTCAGCGGAAGATTACGTGCGCATATCGGCGAGCGCGGAGATAACTATAGGGAATACAATATTTAATTATGTCAAAAATAAAAGAAACAAAACAAGGAGGAATAACGAATGGAACAAAGCATAACGCAATATGTTGATACGCTGTTTACTAACATGGAGAATTTTTCCCAAAAAGACGGGCTTATAGGCAAACCGGTCACGCAGGGCGACAAGACGTTCCTGCCTGTCATGTCATTGACGCTGGGGTACGGCGGAGGCGATACTCAGGCTAAAAGCAAGCAGAATACTGGCAATGCCAGCAATATGGGCGGAGGCGTAATGGGCGGAGCGCTGGGAATAGGCGCCAAACTGAGCACAGACGCCGTTATCGTAATCGACAAGGATAACGTTCTTATGGCGCCGTTAGGCGCGGCGGGCAGCATAAGCCAGGTGATAAACAAGATACCGCAGATAATAAGCAGCTTAGGTCCGCAGTCGGGCCAGCAGGGCACAGCGCAGCAAGGCCAGCAGAGCGCAGGCCAGGCGAGCCAGCAGAGCGGCTCTCAGAGCCAAGGCAAGAGCATGTTTTAACGATAAACTGTCCGCAAAAAGGCTGTATCTTTGGATCGGCCTTTTTTGATACGGGGTCCCCAAAAAGCCGTGAGACTTTTTGGGGTGCAAATACGGGGTCCCCAAAAAGCCGTGAGACTTTTGAGGTGTAAATTACGGGGCCCCCAGCAAGCCGCAAGGCTTGAGGGGGCGTATATTATTCTCCCAGCACGAAAGTCGTACCGCTCATAGGATGGTCGTGGCCGCGTACAAAGCCTGTAACGCCCGAATAAAAATGATAATGCTTATATCGCGCCCTGTCGACATATACGGGGCCCTCCGATATCATACGGTAGGGGTGCGAATGGCCGTCGTTTACCGTTGTCTGCCCCGCTATGGTATGCGTATGTCCGGGCACATTAGGGCTCGCGCTTGAGATGCCCGAAAACAAATGTACATGGCCGTCGACAAAAACGGTGACGCCTTTATATTCGTGCCTATGGAGTTCGTCAGGCAAAACAAATCAGCTCCTTGCTTTATTATACGTTCATGTACGCATATTGCTACAAGGAGCGCCGCTGCCGAAGACTTGGAAAGGTTTATAAAAGTTTTTTCGTTTCGTTGTTGACGCTGCCCGAACCAAGCGTAATAACGACGTCGCCGGGCGAGGCGTGCTGTTCAAGATATGCGTTTATCTCTTCAAAAGTGGGTATGTACATGCACGGCGAGTGCCTGGATATAGCGTCCACAAGGTCGCGCGCGTGTATTTCGCCCTTGTCAACGTCACGGCCCGGGTATATGTCGGGCACGAGCACCATGTCCGCGTATTTAAAGCTTACGGCGTACTTGTCTTTAAGCGTCTTGGCGCGCGTATAAGAGTTGCACTGGAACACCACCCAAAGCTTTTTGTGCGGATATTTGGACGCAGCCTCGAGGCAGGCCTGTATCTCGCTGGGGTGATGGGCGAAATCGTGTATTATCTCCACGCCGTTTTTAGAGCCCATGTGCTCGAACCTGCGCCCCGCGAGATGGTATTCCTTCAGCGCATCCGCCATGCATTCGGGCTTTAAGCCGAACACCTCGCTGCATACCGTTATTGCGGCGAGCGCGTTGGCCATGTTGTGCTTGCCCACGACGGAGAGAGATATCCTTGCGCTGCCCTTTGGCGTTATTACGTCGAACGACGGGCAGCCGCCTTCGTCGTACTCGATATTCGCGGCTGTATAGTCGGCGTTCTCAAAGCCGTAGGTGACGACCTTGCGCCCGCATTCCTTTGCAAGCTTTACGGTTAGCGGGTCGTGCGCGTAGATAAACAATTCACCGTTTTCGGGCAGAAGCGATACAAAGCGCCCAAATGCACCGTATATTTCGTCTATGCTCTTGTAATAATCGAGATGGTCGTCGTCGATGTTGTTTACTAGTATGTGCGTGGGGCGAAGGTCAAGGAAGCTTTCCACGTATTCGCACGCTTCGGTAAGGAACGCCGGGTAGTTGCCTACTGCGACGCCGCCGCCTAAAAAATCCACCATGCCCCCTATGTGTACGGTCAAATCTATGCCGCAGTCGCGCAGTATCAGCGCGGTCATAGAAGTTATCGTAGTCTTGCCGTGGCAGCCCGCTATGCCTATGACGGTCTCATACTGCCTGCTTATTAGCCCTAAAAGCTCCGCTCTTGTAAGCATCGGAAGGCCCAGCTCCTTTGCGCGGGCGAATTCGGGGTTATGAGGCTTTATTGCCGCCGAGTATATAACGAGCGAAGCGTCGCCTATATTTTCGGCGCGGTGCCCTATTACAAAAGGTATGCCTTCGCTTTCCAGCTTCTTAGTGAAAGCCGATTCGTTTATATCGCTGCCCTTGGGATTATAACCTAAATTCTTAAGTATGACTGCAAGCCCGCTCATACTGCATCCGCCGATGCCTATGAAATGAATGCTTTTATCTTTGAACTGCTGCAAATCCACCATAATTACCTCTTTTATTATGCCGTCCTTAAGTGCGGGCACTGATGATGTTGACAGCGCTCATAAAGGGTTCCCAGCGAGGCGCGGGGCTTGCCAGGGTATGTATATAAGCGCCGCCGCACAAACTTTCAAAAATCATCTTTAAGTACGTGCGTATTGCATTATACTCCAACAAGCATGCCAATATCAATAAAAAGGTGCTCCGCTATTTAAAAATACAATAAAAAAACCTATAATATTATATGAAAAAACATGCGGAGGTGCACATGGAAAAAACCGACAGAAAAACAAGGATGGCGGCCATTACATCGATGCTCGTCAAAAACCCCTCTAAGTCCTTTCCGCTTAATACTTTTTGTGAGATGTTCGGCGCAGCGAAGTCAACGATAAGCGAAGACATCTCTATGATACGCGATACGCTCGCCGCTTTCGGGCAGGGCGATGTCGAAGTCGCGATAGGCGCGACCGGCGGAGTCAAGTATATACCCACAGTAAGCGCGGAAGCGAAAGAATCCGTATTAAAAGAAGTCGCAAAAAAGCTCTCCGATCCGTCAAGGATACTGCCGGGAGGTTATATCTATACCGTGGATATATTCTCCGATCCGAAATATGTGTGCGCTATGGCGGAAATACTCGCCGGCATGTTCGTAAGGACAAACCCCGATTTTGTAGTGACCGTAGAAACAAAGGGCGTGGCGCTCGCATTCGAGGTGGCAAGAGCGCTCGGCAAACCGCTCGTAATAGCGCGCAGCGATTCGATAATAACCGAAGGTTCGGCAGTCACTATAAACTATATGACGGGCATATCGAGAAGGATAAGAACGATGTCCATATCGAGGCGCGCGCTGCGCTCGGGCCAGAAGGCGCTGCTAATAGACGACTTCATATCGGGCGGCGGTACGCTGCACGCGCTGTGCGGCATGATGAAGGAACTCTCGATAACCGTAGTGGGCTGCGGCGTTGCGATAGCCACGCGGGCGCCCGAAAGAAAGCGCGTAGACACGTATAAGGCGCTGCTGCTGGTGGAAGACGTGGATACGGCGGCCGAGAAAATAGTGATAAGGCCTGTCTGACGGGTTAAGTAGGGGCCCCCGGTAAGTCAGTCGGGTGAATATATAATTAAGAGCCTTAGCGCATCGCAAAACTTATCAGAACAACGGACCTTTATAATATGCCTTAAAGCGTGGGCTCCGTTTCGAGTATCCTTTCGGCGGCCTGCTCAAAAAGGCCGAGTGCGTCGAGCGCTTTAGCCACGTTGTACCTCGGGCGGAAGTCCTTCGCGGCGAACAGCGTTTTTCGGAGCATATCTGTGCCAAGGCCCGCTTTGGCGGCGCTCGCCGGTGCTCCGAAAAGCTCGAACGTCTTAATTATATCCCTGTAGCCCGGAAGGCTTTCGCATTGCAGTCTGTACTCCTCGAAAAAGCCCAATATTTTTTCTATGTGCTTCTCCTGCTCCGGCCATTCGAGATACCAATACTTGTTGGTGGCCATTACCTCTTCACCCACGCCCGGAGGATAATAGGACTTTATCCGGGCGGCTTGCTGCTCTTTCGATATGCGGCGCGATTTAATAATTTCTTTATCCAATTTCGACAAGTCGGCGTTTTTTAGCGCGTCATGGAATATCAGAGCATAAACAAGGCCGAGCCCCGCGCCTGTGCCGTGCGGTATATGGGGCGTGCCGTACGCTATATGCGACATATCCCAAAAGTGCGCCATGTTGTGCTCGATCGACGAGACTGGGCGGGTATCGCCCACTATCAGTATGGAAAAACCGCCGAGTATAAGCGCTTCTATAAGCGCTTCCGCGCCTTTTTCGGTGCGCTTTGCTATATCCTCGATGTTGGACGAAGCGGTATCAAGCGCTGTGGTCACTAGGCTCTCGCACAGCGGGCAGTACGTTTCTCCGATTACTGCATGGCCTAGCCGCCAGTCGACTAGCACGTTGTATTTGGCGAACATATCGCCTACGCCCGACGCTTGCATGTCCATAGGCGCGGACGCTATTACGGCGGGGTCGAACATAAGCAGCCTTGCGGCCTTGCCGTATACCGTCTTTTTTATACCGCCGATTATCATTGCCGATGTGACGGACGTGTAGGCGTCCATCGAAGCAGCTGTGCCGAACACGGCGAACGGAAGCCCGGAAAGCACGGCGGCGCGGCGCGTAAGATCGGTAATAACGCCCGAGCCCACGCCGAGCAGAAAATCTGCGCCCGCAGCGGCGGAGAGTATGTATTCCGCGTTTTCGGGCGTAGGTTCGACGCTGCTGCCAGTAAGCACGCAAGTTTTGCACGAATACCCCGCTCCCTTAAGGCGGGCTGCGATGCGCTCCGCCGCGATATCGTATGTTACCTGGTCGGCTACGACAAGCACATGCCTGCCAAGCCCCGCTTTGGCGGCATAATCGGGGCAGCCGTCCGCAAGGCCGCGTTTTATATAAATATCAAGGTCGGGAATGTTGTGTTCGTATTCACAATCGCATTGTAAATTGGCAAGCGAGAGCTTGCCGTCTTGTTTTATTATGTCGACGTGCATAATGAATTCCTTTCAGGTCCGTCTGTAAGATTATATATCAACTTCAGGGTATTTAAATGCATTTTTCAAGCGACGCTGCTTCCGGGCAACTATTATAGTCGTAGCGCCCTTGCGCCATACCATTTCCACTGAGCTGAACCCCGCGCCTTTAATCAGCGTAAGCTGATTTTGTATGGTGCACGGCGTGTCTATATGCAAGAGCTCTCCGTCCCCAATGCCCAGCTCGCCGCGCATGCGCCGCGCTTCTTCAAACAAGCGATCTTCTTCGTATTGATCCTTAACCATGTAATCGCACTCTATGTATACGCCAAAAGGCTTAAGCGCCGCGCAGACCCTTGCGTACAGCCCTGACTTTTGCTCGTGAGTAAAATGGTGCAGCGTCTGGCATGATACCGCCGCGTCGAATGCCGCTATGCCGAAGTCATACTTGAAGTAATCGGCGTTGATAAGCCTAAGCCGCCCGCCGGGGTATTTCTGCTCAAGCCTTGTCAGCATGGCTTTTGTTATATCTATTCCCGTTACGTCTATCGACGGATTTCTTTTGAATATAAAGCCAAGCTCCAGCCCGGTGCCGCAGCCTAAGTCCAGGAGCGTTTGCGCCCCTTCCGGCAGCAGTGAGGCTACGCGCTCATAGCCCTCGCGGCAGCCCTCGACTTCATGGAGCATATGCTCGTCGTATTCTTCCAACCTTGCGGTAAAAAAGCCGCCCATGTTCTCTGGCTGCGTCATTTCATGTCCTTTATTATTATCCTTTCAAACTCGACAGGCCGGAGGAACAGCTTTAAAAAGTTTTTGTGATCCTTGCGCAGCATATATCCGCAGCGCTTGTAAAACTCGTGAGCATCTGTTCTTTCAAAGCCGGAGTTGAGGCGTACGCCCGCGCAGCCGCCCATCTCCGCCCAAATCTCCACCGCGCGCAGCAGCTTCCTGCCAATGCCGCGGCCGCGGAACTTTTCGTCCACGGCGAGCACCATTATGTTTTTCAGCGGGTCGCAGTACAAGCATTCGTAATCGCAGCCGTGCACATAACCCGCGACTTCGCCGCCGCATTCCGCGACATAGACCTTGTCTGTCGGCCGCGAAAGTATGTATTTCAGCCGGTCTCTTGTTTTATCTTCGGGATAATCGTACCCTAAAGCGGACTTGTTGATCTCGCATATTCTATTAGCGTCGTTTATTCGGGCTTCGCGGATATGGATATGGTCGTTCATAAAAAATACCGCCTGTAACTTATGTTTTTTTCATTATAACACATTTGAGCGCAAGCAAACCTGTATGTGTATGTTATTGCGCGTTTGGTTATGAAAAAGGCCCGGCGCAAACCGAACCTTTTTCAAACTTATGTCATTGCTGCCCTGTCAGCAGCTTCGCAAGAAAAGAGTCTTTGCCGAGCACCACCGTCTTGTTATCGCCCGTAAGCGACGCTTCGAGAGCGTCCAGCGCGAGCATGTACTCGTAGAAGAAACGCTTGTCGTCGGTGCTGTATGCCTCGGCAAGCATCCTCATGTATTCCTGCTCGCCTTCGGCCTCTATCTTTGCCGCCTCAGCCTCCGCGTTGGAAACGATTATACCCACCTGCTTGTCGACTTCGTTGCGTATTACCGACGCCTCGTAGTTGCCGTCAGCCGTATACTTTTCGGATATCTGGTTGCGCTCGGATATCATGCGCGCATACACCGCCTGCTCATTGGCCGCAGGCAGGTCGAATCTCTTTATTTTTACGTCTATTACCTCGATACCGTAATTATCCGCAATGGCGTCGACGCTTGTGGCGATGCCCGAGTATATGTCGTTTCTTTCGGAAGGATCGTCCATATTAATGATGTCATGCTGCGCGAGCGTGCCCATTACGTTTTTAAGAGCGTTGTACGTCATAGTGTCAAGCCGCTCCTCGGCTACGCTTACGCTTCCCAGCGTCTGGAAGAACTTCAACGGATCAGCTATGCGCCACAGCACGTAGCTGTCTACCGTCATGTTCTGCTTGTCGGCCGTGAGCACCTCGGAAGGCGGTATGTCATAGAACATTACAGCCTTGGGGAACGTCCTTATGCTGTCCAGGAACGGCGTTTTGAAATAGAGCCCCGGCTCGTTCTTCGTGGCCTCTATCTTGGAGAAACGGACGATGCATGCGTATTCGTTCTCCTGCACTACGTAAAAGCTCGACGCTATGATTATTACAGCAACTATTATAACCGCCGCCACAAGCAGCCTTATTATCTTCTTCTTCATATTATTCCACCCCCGTCGTAGGCTGCGGCTGCCCGTTAAGGAAGCTCTCGAGCGGCAGCATCATTTCGACGCCGCCCTCTGAAGCGTTTATATATATCCTGACGTCAGGCAGCAGCTTTGTAATCAGCTCATAGTACATACGCTGGCGCGTTATGCCGGGGTTGTTCGCGTATTCGGCGTACATTGCTTCAAACATCGCTATGCTTTCGGTAGCCTCGTTTATCCTTCTTTGCTTAACGTACTGGGCGTTTTGCAGCAGCTTGTCGGCTTTGGCCTGCGCGTCGGGCAGCTGAGCGTTCTGGTAGGCTTTCGCCTCGTTAACGATGGTCTCGGCGCCCTGCTTCGCTGTCTCAACCTGCTTGAAAGCCGCAGTGACCTCTTCGGTGGGAGGTTCGCTGTCCTGTATCTTTACGTCGGTAAGCATAAGGCCTATATCGTACCTTGCCAGCACCTCGGTTATAAGCTCTTTAACCTGCTGCTGCACGAGCTCTTTGCCGTTTGTCAGCACCGCGTCCACATTTGTCGAGCCTACGACGTTTCTCACCTGGCTCTGAATGAGGTTTCTGAGTATCTCCTCGGGCTCGTACGACGAAAACAGGTATTTCTCGGGATCCGATATTTTATACTCGACAAAGAACTCGACGTTGACTATGTTGTAGTCGCCTGTTATCATCTTGCTCTCCTCGCTCACCAGCGTATACCCGCCGGGAGCAGAAGGGTCGGTGCGGTATCCGAGCTCTATCTTCTGGTAGACGTTTACGTCCACAAGATACGCCTGCTCTATGCCGAAAGGCAGCTTGAAATAAAGCCCTGCGTCTTTTATCGCGGTAACTTTGCCGAACGTGGTAACAACGGCGCGCTGTTTGTCGTTCACGGTGTACCAGCAAGT
>JAEZIZ010000146.1 GCA_023415915.1 Bacillota bacterium
CTCGAAGACAGTCGTGAGACTGGATTCGAAATGGAAATTGTATATAAATTTCCGGTGGTGATAGCTAAGGGGTTCCACCTGTTCTCATCCCGAACACAGAAGTTAAGCCCTTATACGCCGATGGTACTTGGCTGGACACGGCCTGGGAGAGTAGGTAGCTGCCGGATTCAATTTTAATTTATATATATTTAATCGGGGAGCCTGTTAGCAAAGATGCTGGCAGGCTTCTTGAGTTTTACGGTAATAGATGTTATTATACCATATACTATTCTAAATACTTATTTATTGTAAATACACAATAAGATAAAACGTTTATAAGCCCGAACATATAATAAACGTAAATGAAATTTATACTCGCAGATATCAAAGGGGGTATAAGTGAAAAACAAAATAAAAGTATTGTTAATTATAATAACTGCTATGTCGCTTACGATAGCGTTATTGATGACTTTTACAGGATGTGTAAAAAGACTTCCGGTACCTGTTTATGAGAAAACGGATGAAGACGGAACCAGCGTTTACATTGACAGAGTGAGATATAAGGAATTGCCGAAACTACAGTGGGCCATTGATAATGTTGATGAGATAATAGGGTATGCGGGAAGTTATGATACTGTTATTTACAATTTAAAAAAAGATGTTAATAGAGACTTTATCCAAATAAAGTATCTAGGCTCAGATTTAAATGGGTCTGTATTATACAGGTCAGATAAAGATATTTCTGATGTGTCGGCTGAAAGTGTTGATAAAATAGTATGGGAAGATTATGAAGTTAAATTTGATGGAAAACCAGAATCATATGAACAACTTAATTTCTATACGAATACAAATGAGGATAAAGAAACGATTAAAGAATTCTTTGATTTACTGGAAACCGAGGAGAATACTCAGAATTTTGATTCAATTAAAAAAGATTCAAATAATTATATTATGGATATCAAATTGTATTGTTCTGACTTACCTGCGGCCTATTATGAACTAAGTGTTGGGCTGGATAACGGCAGGATTGTTTGCGGGAAACCGATAACTGGATACGTTTATATGCCGGAAGATTTATTGGAGAAGATTGTCGGCAAGAAATTAGATATAAGTTGATAAACGCACAAACCTGTTCACATCCCGAACACAGAAGTTAAGCCCTTATATGCCGATGTACCCCACTGGACACGGCCTGGGAGAGTAGGTAGCTGCCGGATTCAATTTTAATTTATATATATATTTAATCGGGGAGCCTGTTAGCAAAGATGCTGGCAGGCTTCTTGAGTTTTATTCATAGATAATGGGCTATTATTATAATAGATGGAGAAGTTAGTACATTTTTTACCTTTTTAGCTGGTTTTGCTTTGTCTGCTTTAAGCATTAGCTGTGCAGCGTTAACAATATTTGAAATAATATATAGAATAATATATACTTTAAGTGCCGCATAATAAAAAACATGAAGGGCCGGTATATGAAAGAGCCCATTATTAAAAAACTATTTTCATCTATAACGGCGCCCTTTAAAAAGAGAGACGCATTTTGGGGAGAAAATGACCGAAAGGGTCCCATTATCATAATAAGCCTGCTGGGAGCCTGGATAGTGAGCATCCCGTATGAGGGACGGCTTTTGTATGCGCTCGCAGAGAATTTTGGGCTTAAGGGCAGCGAGATGCTCGATATATCTCTGGGCATGCAGATAATAGGGCTCGTGCTGGGCGGCGTGTTCATAAGAACGATTAGAGCAGCCCGGAATATTCTGAAGTATGCGCTGCCCGTATGCGTGCTTGGCACCGTTACTTTTTTCTTTCCCTCATATACGGTATGGATGATATCGCTTGTAGTTTGCTCGACGCTCGCCGGAGTCTGCATTACTGCGTCCGGCCAGTTTATCAGGATATGCATAACGTATGAAAACCGGTTCCGCACTGCGGCTCTGATGCTCATAAACATATCCGTGTTAAAAATGGTTATCAACAATATCGCGCTGCTTATCTCGGTAAAGGCGGCGGCTGCGTTCACAATAATCATGCTGGCAGCGGCATGGCTGTTGACGATAAAAGCAGGCTTTAAGGACAGCATAACGCCCGAAAAACTATTCAATAAAAAAGCGGGCATAAAAGCGCTCGTATTGCTGTTCCTGTTTATTGCCATCATTTCAATTGATTTTGGAATAATGACGCAGGTTGTAAACCCTAAATACGATTTTTCAGTCTTTTCGAGCTGGTACTGGCTGCTGCCTTACGTGGGCGCGGCAACCATAATGATGCGTCTGCGCAACTCGGAGGACCGCGGCACAATGCTTTATGTAGCCGTCGGCATGATAGGCTTAGGCTTCTTACTGTCTTTAACGCTTGATTATTCGGTAATCAGCTTTCTTATTGTCAACACCGTAATGATGGGAGCGTGGGCTATATCCGACGTGTTTTGGTGGAGCATACTTGTTGAGATGCTTGATATGGTAAAAAATCATGGGGCCATATTGAGCGTCGGTTTCAGCGGAGTTATGATAGGTGTGCTGGCGGGAAAGCTAATCGCAGGCAACGATTTTACGGATTCAAATACCAGCCTTTCTATAGTGACAATGGCTGTGATATGCATAACGCTGATAATACTTCCTATGCTGCAAAAGCTGCTTTCCATGATGATAAAGAAAAACTCCGAAGACAGCACTTCGGAATTAAACACAGAGCGGGGCGATAATGCGGAATCGCCGGAAAGCCCGCGGGCATACTGGGACGATAGTATGCTGAATTTCCCAGAGGGCGCAGACGCTCTTACCGAACGCGAAAAACAAATAGCTGCACTGCTTCTTAAAGGCCGCACGTATAAATTAATAGCCGAAGAGCTTTTTTTAAGCGAGAACACTGTAAAGACTCACGTAAAAAACATATATTCCAAACTTGGCATAAAAAGAAAGTCCGAGCTGTTCAATTTTATAATGAAATGAAATAAAAACATAAAAGTCACCTGTTTTGGGTGAGGCTTTTATTTTCGTTGTGTATTATTATATTCGATATCGATTATAAAGTTAAGCGATCTTTATAGTTGCTATCTTTTAATGCGTCTCCCCATTCGACGATTGACGCTCTGCACACAGCGGCGCTTCGGTCGTCGTTATTTTTTGCGATTTGCCCGCCTTTAAGCGCCATAATATCCGCTCTGTTTGCCAATATGGAAAACAGCTCTGATTTGCTTCAGTTTAAGTATTAACGATGAGAAAACAGCCCATGGGCCATGGGACTTTTTTAATATATACTAGCAGGAATATGCAGACATAAGTAATGCGCTCGACAGCACATACCATTAAATGTATTATTAAAATAACTTCTGGAGATTGTTAAAGCGGGGGTAAACTTGATGGAACGCAACAAAGAATATGACGCGTTTGGGCCGTGGCTGTACGAGATAGACGAGGAGCACGAGATACCGAGGCTGTTCCGAAGTTGCTGCAGCCAGGAGGATTACATTATGCTGTTTAAGGTGCCGAGGCGCATAGAGCGAAGGAAGGCGTCGCCCGCCATGGACCTTTACGATTATCTCGTGGGTGCGCGCGAAAACTGTATTCATATATTTAAAAGGGTGGGAAAGAATGTAGTTGAACGTAAAGTCGAGTATAACGAGATATTGGCGGTAAAGGACTTTCACGCATTGCTGAAAGGCGAGGTTATATTGTATACGCGCGGCGAACCTGTCAGCATAGATTACAACACTGTTTCGGAAGAAATAATGCAAAAGTTTATCAACATAATAGAGGCAAAGATAAACGGTAATGCGCGCGGCGCCGGTATTGAGGGCATACAGATAGAATATGACGCAGGCAGCGCGCACTACGTAGATATGCTGTTTGAGAGCCTGCTTGGTAAACTCAAGGCGCGAAGCCCAAGCGCAAGGCTTGCGGCGTTTCAGCCTGAGATGAATATTAAGCGGACTCGCAATATTAAGGTAAAGCTTGAGCAGAAAGCCTGTACTCCCGCAAAGCTCGCATTTGTAACAACAAGCAGCGAGCTGATAGTGATTTCGCAGGAGCTTAATAAAAGAAACAGGCGCAAAGAAACGCTCGATTATTCTTATCTGTACGTGCCGTATCAGAATATAAAGCGTGCTCATATAGCCTCTTTTGACGAGGAGCAGGCAACAAGTATTATGGAACTGGATACTGGCAGCACAACGTTCAGTTTTATCATTAAAAACGGCAACGCCGGCGTTATTAAGCTGTGCAGCGCGCTTGACGGTATAGGCGCTGCATAAAGCGCGTATTTGGGAGGTATATTTGAGGGCTCACAAACAGACATATTTACTGCGATGTTAAACTGCGTTGCTTGCCGCAACAGCGGCTGTAGTCTATTGTGAAGGCAAGCAAAGGAGAGAAATATGTTTAGCAAAAACCTTAAAATTTTTCGCAGGCAAAAAGGGCTCTCTCAGGAAGAACTGGCGGAACGGTTGCATGTAGTCCGGCAGACAATATCCAAATGGGAAAAAGGCCTTTCAGTACCAGACGCGGATCTTCTTATCCGGATAGCCGATATATTTGAAACTTCGGTAAGCGCGCTTCTTGGCGAGACGATAGAAGCATCAGAAAATAAAAATACCATAGCTCAAAAGCTGGAACAGCTTAACGCGCTTCTTGCGGAGAGGAACAGACGAAGCAGTCGTATATGGAAAGTGGTTGCAATAATTTTAATAGCGGCTGCCGTGATAACAATACTGCTGATAACAGTGGTTCTCTTAGCAAATAACAACCTTTCCGTCGACCCCGCAGTTACAGAACAGACGGAACAAATATTAATCCAGTAAATAATAACCGCCGGGGCTGCTCCCGTGAAGCGGATACTTCATTTTACCGGCAAAGAAGCGGAATATTAAGTGCTTTAATAATTGGTGTGAACTTACGCCCGCAACCGGCAGTTGACAGATCGCAAGCGGCGGTTGGTGGAAACATTCGCCGCTTTGTTTTATAATTTTTTTAAGAGGTGATGGTTATGGGTTTCAGTGAAAAGCTGGCGGCAGCAAGAACTAAACGAGGGCTTTCGCAGGAGCAGCTGGCGGAAAGCATGGGCGTATCGAGGCAGGCGGTATCCAAGTGGGAGTCGGGCGAATCGCTGCCCGATATAGACAATCTCTTAAAGCTCAGCGCGCTGCTTATGGTAAGCATAGACCGCCTGCTGAAGGAAGAGGACGGCTGCGCGGCGGAAGAGTTTGAATGCGCGGCGGATATAAACGAGGACATAAAAGCGTTTCTCTGCAGGGCGAAGAGGAACGGGTATGCGGCGAATGCTGCCGAACAGCCGTCTTCGCGGCCCGGTTCGCATGACTTAAGGTATGAAGAAGGAGAATACCTCTATATAGACACGTATCTCGGCGGAGAGAACTTTTCGGGCGAAGAGGCCGTGTGGTTCGGCGGCAAGCCTGTATGGGTAATGAATTACACAGGCCGCGCGCTGAATAAAAACTTTTCGGGCGAATTCCTGAAGGAATCACTTTTGCTCGTGAAAGAAGATTTCCCATACAGGGGGCCGCTCGTGCATAACAGCGGCGAACATTGCTATCACTGCACCGTAAGCGGTAGCTTTGAATGGTTCAGAGGGTTTGAGGAGATATTCTGCGGCGGCGAAAAGACGTACGAGTGCTATTTCCACGGAGGTGCGGTAAGGTAGTTAAGCGGCTTTCCAGTATTATTGCCGATATTATTTTGCCGCTGGTTTTCATAATACGGTTATATTTTGTGGAATATTATGGAAACGCCAAGGTCGTTATATTTAATACAGTATTTCCAATAAGTCATGATACTTGATGAAATGTAAATAAAACGGCGGCATACGGGGCAACATAATGCCGGAGGTGCGTTTTTATGAAAGTAAGAGATATCATGACAAAAGAAATAGCCTGCATGAGCGCGGACGAACCGGTGGAGAAAGCGGCGGAACTTATGAAGCAGTACAACGTGGGCTCGATACCGATATGCGAGGGCAACAAGGTGATAGGCATAGTTACGGACAGGGATATAGCGCTGCGGTACGTCGCGGACAGGAAGAATACTATGTGGCAGCCGATATCCAACGTGATGACTTCCAATCCTGTCGTCGGCTCACCCGAAATGGACGCGCAGGACGCGGCAAGGATGATGGGACAGCATCAGATAAGGCGGCTGCCTATTGTGGAGCAGGGCACATTAGTGGGCATAGTAGCGCTCGGCGATATATCGACGCGGCCGGAGCTGCAGCACAACGCGGGGCACGCGCTTCAGGATATATCAAAACATGGAAGCATGACTTGATTTAACGGCAATACGAAACGCTTGTGTGAAAATACGGGCGTTTTTTGTTTGCTAAAAACGCCTGACTGCAATAGTTAAAAATATATTTTCCCGGGCAATAATGAGCGCATATAGCAAATTATAATTAGCAGCCGCGTGAAGTTTATGGTATACTTGCATTTAAATACTGTAAACGGGGTGGAATAAATGTATATATACACAGTCGACGCGTTTACCGACAGGCCTTTCGGGGGCAACCCTGCGGGCGTATGCATACTTAAAACCGCAAAGGACGATAAATGGATGCAGCATGTGGCGGCGGAGATGAACCATCCGGAAACGGCGTTTCTGTTAAAGGCGTCGGACGGATACATGCTGCGCTGGTTTACACCTAAGACCGAAGTTGACCTGTGCGGGCACGCAACGCTTGCGAGCGCGCACGTTTTATGGGAACAGGGGCTGACAAGCGCACCTGAGATAAGGTTCCATACCAAGCGCTCGCTATTAAAGGCTAAAAAACACGGGCTGTGGATTGAGATGGATTTTCCCGCTGAGCCGGACGAAGAAACGGACGCGCCAAAATATATGCGCGAAAGCCTGGGAGTGCCTATAAAGTATATCGGCAGGAACAGGATAGACTATATAGTAGAGGTGGAAGACGAGCAGACGGTAAAGAACTTAAAGCCCGACCTTGTGCTTATGAAGAGCATAACGACGAGGGGCGTGCTTGTTACGGCGAAAGCAGACGACGAGGATACCGATTTTGTGTCGCGGTGCTTTTTCCCCGCTATAGGCATAGACGAAGACCCCGTTACCGGCTCGGCGCACTGCTGCCTCGGGCCGTACTGGGCGCAAAAGCTTGGTAAAACTCAGCTTTCTGCCCGGCAGATATCCGAGCGCGGCGGAGAGCTGCGGCTGAAAGTTACGGGTGAGCGCGTGCTCATATACGGGCAGGCAGTGACGGTGATAAAAGGTGAGCTTGAGGCTGACTAATCTTCCGTGATGTCGGCAAAGCTTAACGGTATGACGCGCTCTAGTAGCCGCGGGTCGATTTCGACCTGCGTGCCCACCTTGCCGGCGTTGAATATTATGTTGTCATAAAGAAGGGCAGTTTCGTCGATTACCGTCGCAAACTGCTTTTTCATGCCTATAGGCGAGCAGCCGCCCTTTATATAACCGGTAAGAGGCTCTATCATCTTAACGGGTATCAGCTCTACGCTCTTTTCACCAACGGCTTTCGCCGCCTTTTTCAAGTCAAGCTCTTTGCTTACAGGCAGCACGAACACGTAGTTGACGCGGCTTTTCGCCGCCGTGACTATCGTTTTAAACACCCGCTCGGGATCCTGGCCTATCATACGGGCGACGGTTACGCCGTCTATCATGTTGTCGCTTGAATCATACTCGTATTGCCCGTAAGGTATGCCGTGCGTTTCCAAAACGCGCATTACGTTAGTCTTTCTTGCCGGTTTGGACATATAAGTATAACCCGCCTTTCCAGTATTGCTGATATATCAAGCTGCCGCTTATTGCATAAAAAAATCAACCGCTTTTATTATACCGGCGATTGACCAACCCTTATAACTTTACGATTATTGCCGCGAGAGCTTAGGCGAGCTTCTTTTCCAGTACGCAGTCGCTGAGGCTGGCGCCGCCGCCCATATCCCTATCCGTTATCATGAAGCCGAGTTTTTTATATGATTCTATCGAGGCGGTATCATACCTGTTGCACGTGAGCCATACGCGCTTTATTTTGTTCTTGCGCGCATACGCGTCTATCATATCGAGCATTGCCCGGGCAATACCTTTGCGCCGGTAGCCCTGCTTTACATACATGCGGCTTAAATACAGGCCGTCCGAACCCTGAGCGACGGCGCTGTAGCCGCAGGGCACGTCGTCATAGAGCGCGATATAATACACGCAGCCGTCCTTAATATCGCGCTTTATTGCGCTTGGAGACTGGTATTTTTCAAGCATGTAGGCTACCTGGGCTTTGCCTATTATGGGAGTGTAGTGCTGCTCCCATATGTCGCGGGCAAGCGCCGCAAGAGTCTTTATATCCGCCGCTTCGGCGGGCCGTACGCGCAGTCTGTTGTTCATAAGAATACCTCTATATTCACACCAGATGCAGTGAGTACGATGATGCCGATATTATATTAATAATACTTTGTTATATTAATGATATTACACTATATAACGATTTTCAAATCATTTTTCGAATTTTGCCGGTAATAAAGAGTATTACGGGTATGGCGAGCCCGAAAAAGAGGTTCAGATAAGGGGCGACGTACTTGGAAAACTTGGTCAGCTGAAATATATCCGAGCTGAAGTACGCCGCGAAAAACAGCGCGAATCCCAGCAGAGGAGTAAGCAAAGGCGCGTCGCTTTTAAGGCCGAACATGCTTTTTAAAAGCCTTGATATGCAGTAGGTGAAGAACGAAATCGATATAAACTCCGCGAGTATCCAGATGGACATGAAGAGCGATTCTATGCCCGCCGAAGAATTGAACAGCGAAATATTCTCAACCGCCGAGAAAAAAGGGAGCCGCAGCTTGCTTATAAGCTGCCAGCCCAGCATGCCTATAAGCGCGAGCATCATCAGTATATCCTTTATTGTAATATATCCGGCGATAAACAAAAGCTTGTTGCGGTTTTTCTTATCATATACTATCTGGTCGTTGAATACGAAAAGCGGCGTTAAATACGCAAGCAGCGTAAGCGGATATACGCTTGACTTAATAACCGGCACTATATCGAGCGTGCTAACCGGCGTGACAAAATCGGGGCGGAAATGCAGGAACAGAAAGAACAGTATGATGACGAATTGTGCGACCATAAGCACGAATATTATCTTGTTCATGCGCGAAATTACCTGTATGCCCCATCTGAGCATAATGCCTATAATAAGTACGGCAAGAAACATGATAAGCTTTTCATCCGTTCCAACGAATACCGTGGTTACGAGATTCCCTCCGGAGTATCTGAGGTAAAGGCCGAGCAGTATGAAAAGCCAAAGCATATAAAGCACGCACAGCGATTTGCCAATAAAATTGCCAAACACCTTGCAGAATATATCGTGAAGCGAATTGCCTTCGAATTTTTTTACTACTCCGAAAAGCATCAGAAAAAACGGTATGTATATAACCATGCTTACTATTATCGTCAGCCATGCCGCCTGATGGGCGGTGTCGGTAGTGGTGCTGGGTATATAACGCATGGAGGCGGTGTGCCTCATCACGGCAAATATGAGCAGCGCCTGAAGCAACGTTATTTTCTGATTACTTTTGTCCTGCATCGCTACCTCCTAGCCGACGTTGAATATATCGAGCATTATTTTCGCAAAGCTCGTAAAATCGGAAACCAGCATGAGAAATACCCCCAAAGCAACCGCGGCTGAGCCTAATATAATAAATAGTACAGCTTCGGTTTTTTCCTTTCGATTAAAAAGGCTCCTTATCTCGAAAAACGATATAAGTATGAATATGCATAGTATAATCAGCATGCGTCAGCCTCCTCCGCTGCTTATCGGCTCGCTTAACTCGTACGTGTTTTGTATCTGGGAATTCACCCTTATGTTGACATCCAGAGTTTGAAATATCTCTTTCCAGTCGCTTTGCATCGCCTGCCACTTAACGGGGTCTTTATGGTAAAACGAATCCATTATTTTGGCGGGGTCCGAACCAAGCTGCTGCATGTTTTCTATTGCGCTTGCTATTTCGCCGCAGATAAGCCGGCTCTGCTGGTTTTCAAGGTAAACGATGTCCTGCGCGTCCAATGGATTCACGCTGTTGTATTCCACGAGGTTGGATTTTACGCAGACGTTTATGTTGACGGATAGTGGATCGAAGCAGGGCTCAATTTTTGAATCGCATCTTATAAGCTCGAGCCCTATACCGCTGCCGTCCTTGTGTTTGACAGATACGCCTGAATACTGGACATCGTTCGTGAGCACATTCAGTCCGCGTGATATTTCACCGTCCAGAAACCCTGCAAGCTTGTCACCGTCGAAAAGCGCGAAACCGTTGAGAGACGTCAGCTGTTTCTTCTCGCCCGAATCGCCGCCGCTTCCGCTGTCGCCGCCGCTTCCGCCTTTAGAGCCTTTCGATTGTACTGGGTTTTCTTCGAGCTCAAGCACTGGCATATATATGCTTACCCATGGAACCTGATTATGTATAGCGTAGTTGATGATATGTATCTCCCGCGACTTTCCGGTTCGTCGCGTAGCGGAAAAAAGCGTGTCCAGATACCCGGCAAGGTCCTCTTTGCCCGTGTTGGCCTGCTCAAGGTATTCGCTGGCCGTCATGCCTTTTACTACGGCAAGGCGGTAGAGCAGCCTTGTTTCGTCGTCTTCACAGAAAAAGCTGAGCAGCCGGCCTATGCCCGACTTCGCGGCGTCTTCTCCCAGCAATATATATTTCGCGTGGTACCATGACGGGCGTTTCTCCATCAGCCTATGCAGCTTATCGTCCGCTTCGAACACCGTAGCTCCCCTGGTCTTGAAGAGCTTATATACTATCTGTTCTTTGCCGGGTTCGCCGCCCGAGCTGACAGCGTCGACAACCACGGTAAGCACTATATCTTCGCCCTCTACGTCGATACCCGCGATAAGTATGTTCTGCTCTTCTTCTATCGGAAAGGACTCGGGAAACGTGCACCCCGAGGCAAAGGCGGCGGCCGCGGCCATAATGAACAGCAGTATCTTGCGTTTAATCATCAGCGCGCCCTCCGTTTGTCTTTGGGTGCCAGGTAAAACGGCCTGTGCTTTATCCAGCTAGCGGGAAACTTCACTATTGAATCGTCAAGCTGAATCGGACGAAGCGTGGTATAAGGTGCGAGGTAATGTACTCCCAATGGCTTTAGTTTCGCGAGCAGGAAAAAGATAATAAGCAGCGTTATTACCATGCCAATAAGCCCGAGCACGGCGGAAAAAAGAGTACATACGAGCTGGAACAGCCATAACGCCGAGTTGACTTCCTTATTGGGCACCGCCATTGAGCAGATGGAAGCCGTCGCGACTACGACTATCGTGGCGGGAGAAACTATGCCCGCCGTTATTGCCGCCTGGCCCAGCACGAGGCCGCCGACTATCGATATCGTAGCGCCTATCGCGCGGCTTATCTGCATACTCGCCTGAATGAGCACGTAGAAAGCGAAAGACATTATGAGCACCTCTATTATCATGCTGAACGGCACTCCTGTGCGCGAAGCTGCTATCTTAATAGCGAGGCTGTACGGTATCATGCCCGGATGGAACATCGTTACTGCCACGAAAAAGCCGGGCAGAGTTATGCCTAAATAAAAGCATGCGTAGCGTATTATCCTGAAAAACGAAGTGACTATAAAATTTTGGCCGTAATCGGCAGTCGCCTGGAAAAAATCGCCGAACACAGCGGGCAGCAGCAGCGCGTACGGCAGCTCGTCCACTATTACGGCTATCTTGCCTTCCATAAGGCTTAAGCAGCACACATCGGGCTTCTCGGTTATTATCGCAGTAGGGAACGGCACGTACTTCTCTTTTACTACGTTTGTGTATATGTCTTGTATCGTCATTATCTTGTCCTGGTCTATTTCCGCTATACGCTGTTTAAGCGCCCTGACGAATTCGTCGTTGCATATGTTGTGCATATATGCTATTACGTAACGCGTGTTGCTCTGCTTGCCAACGCTGTCTTCCTCGATTACAAAGTTGTGGCTTTTTATCTTCTTGCGCAGCGTCGTGGTGTTGGTACGCAGCGTTTCCACAAAGCTGTCTTTACCGCTGCGGTACGTATTCTCCTCGGTCGCGGCCGTTATACCGCGCTTGTCTATAAAGCCTATCGTGTTTACGACGAACCCGTTTTTTATTTTATCGAACACGAGTATAGTCATACCGACGAGCATAAGCTCTATCGCTTCCTTCAAACTTTTTACTATATTTATCGACGAAGCTTCGATGCCGCCGTTAATCGATAAGTCGTAAGCCTGCTGCTGCGTCGTGCATTTCTCGTACCAGCAGCTGCGCGCAAGCGGGAAAACTATGTTATCCCCTATTATTTTCTGGTCGGCCATGCCGTCCACAAAGAACAGCGTTACCTTAAGGTCTTCGCGGTTTTTTATAAATATATCCCTGTGCACTATGTCCGTGCTTTCCACGAATATCTTTTTTATATTTTCGGATGTGAATTCGCCCTCTAAAAGCTTATCCTTATCGTCGGTATCCTTGTTATTCTGGGTGCTCATAAAAACCTCATGCATAGTTAATATTTGTAGTTTCTGTAAAAACGGTTCGCGATATGCATGCAAAAAGGCTTGGGCTAAAGCTGCGGCGGCATATCCGAATGTTTTCATAACGGTTAATGCGTGAAAATCGATATTGACCATGTGGTCAAAGCATGATACAATAAAATTGACCGAGTGGTCAATAAGAAAGGAGCAATGCTGTATGGACGTCATCTCAACGCAAAAGCTGACGAAATACTACGGTAAGAATCGAGGCGTAATAGACCTTAACTTAAGCGTAAGACAAGGCGAGATATTCGGGTTTATAGGCCCGAACGGCGCGGGGAAATCCACGACGATAAAGCTGCTGCTCGACTTTATAAGGCCGACGGGCGGCTCGTGCCGCATATTCGGGCTGGATTGCATATCGTCGGCCGCGCAGATAAAAAAGGACGTTGGGTATATACCGGCCGACGTCAATTATTACGACGGCATGAGGGTATCGGAACTGCTCGATTATTCGGCGAAATACTACGGCGGAGGCTTTAAGGAGCATACGGAAAAGCTATGCGACGCGCTCGAGCTCGACGTGTCGAGAAAGATATCCGAGCTTTCCACGGGCAACAAAAAGAAGGTTGGAATTGCCCAGGCAATGCTGCACAAACCAAAGCTTTTGATAATGGACGAACCGACTTCCGGGCTCGACCCGCTGATGCAGCATGTGTTCTACGGGCTTTTGAAAGAAGCAAAGCACGAAGGCGCTACGATATTTTTCTCGTCGCACATACTGAGCGAGGTGCAGCGCGTTTGCGACCGCGTAGGCATTATACGCGACGGCTCGCTGATAAGCACGCAGACTATGGAGGAATTGACGGCGGCGCAGTACAAGCGCGTAAGGCTGGCTACCGAGGACGAAATAAACATACCCGGCGCGGAGCGTGTAAACAAGCTGGGCGGCACGGTTGAATTTTTGTACAAAGGTCCGGCGGATGAGCTGATTGCCGCGCTTGCGGGAGTTCGCCTTGACAACATACTTATAGAGGAACCGCCGCTCGAGGATGTATTCATGGCGTATTACCAGGAAGGGGGGAAAGTGAAATGACGCTGCTTATTAGAGAGATGAAAGGAAACGCAAAATCGTTTATAATATGGACGGCGTGCATAGCGGCGCTGACGGCGATGTTCATGGCAATGTATCCGTCGTTCGCGGAGCAGGGAAAAGCGGTTAACGACCTGCTTTCAAGCTTCTCGCCGCAGATAATACAGATGTTCGGAGTTGATTCCCTCGACTTCACCCGGACGATGGACTATTACGCGTACATATTCCAGTACGTGCTGCTGGCGACTATGATACAGTTCATGCTGCTTGGCGCGAGCCTGCTCTCGAAGGAGGAGGATTCGGGCACAATAAGCTTTTTGTACGCAAAGCCGCTCTCGCGCAGCTATATCGCGGGCACGAAGCTGGTGGCGGGGATACTGGGCATAGCGGCGTTCTTTGTGGTAAACACCGCCGCCGTAATAGCTATACTCTCGGCTGTCGACAAAACTGGCATAGATTACGGCACAGTTATACTGCTCGGCGCGGCCATGGCATTGGGGCAGCTTATGATGCTGGGAGTCGGCATGCTAGTCTCAATGTTCGTAATAAAGGCGCGGGCGGTTACGTCGGTTTCTATCGGCATAGTGCTTGTGCTCTACGTAGTCAGCATGTTCGCCAACATGAACAGCGACGTCGAGTGGCTCAAAATCGTTACGCCGTTCCAGTACTTTGACGCGCGCTCCATAATAGCGGGCGCCGCAATAGACTGGGTATACGTAGCGCTGCCTTTGGGCGTCGCTGCCGTATGCGCGGCGGCTACGCTTATTATATACAACAGAAGGGATTTAAAGTGCTGAGCGCATGAATGAACGTATTGAAGTGCTGCCCGAGGATAAGCGGCGCAGCATACTAAGTGCGAGCCTTGCCGAGTTTGCGGAGCACGGGTACACGGGAGCTTCCACGAACCGGATAGTTAAGGCTGCGGGCATATCAAAAGGGCTGCTCTTTCATTACTTTGGCAGCAAGAAAGGGCTGTTCCTGTTTGTGCTCGACCATACGATAAAATACCTTTTGGGAAAGGTGAATGAATACGCCGCGGCGCTTTCGGGCGACTTTTTTGAGCGCATGGGGCAGTACGCTATGATAAAAACGCGCTTAGGGATAGAGGAGCCGGAGATGTACCGCATGCTCTATGATGTGTTCTTAAACCTGCCCTCCGATATAAAGGATGAGCTAATGGAGCACTACGGGGCGATACTCTCCGACCAACGCAAGGCGTTCGTATCGATTATTGATAAAGAAAAGCTGCGGGAAAGCGTGACGCCGGAAGCTGCCGTGAATCTGATTGTCGATTTTCTCGACGGGTATTATAAGCGCAACATCGATTATTACAAGACGATGACTCCCGAACAGCTGCTGAATTATATAGGAGAAATGAGAAAAGACCTGATGGGTTACTTAGAGATAATAAAGAAGGGGATATATAAGGACTAGGGAGTAGAATATTGATAAAATACAGCGATTAGTATACAGAGTGTTTGTGGACATTTGCGTTTTAAAAAGCGGGAGGGCACAGAGGCCCTCCCCTACTACGTTAAATATGTGATTTTGACTGATTGTCCTATCTTGCCTGTTTGTTATTTTTGGCACCATCAAAAACGCCGGTAATCGGTACTTTCAATGCCAGCATAATAAAACTATGATATATATTGCAGTAACTGCAATAAATTATGCGGGTGAGGTTATGGAAAACAGAGTACTTGGAAAATCGGGAATAGAGGTATCTGCTCTTGGGCTCGGGTGCTGGCAGATAGGCGGACCGTTTTACAGGTGGGACGGCGCAATGACTGGTTTTGAATGGGCGGACGACGACGAATCGATAAGGGCGTTGCACGCGGCGTTCGATCACGGCATAACGCTGTTTGACACCTCAAGCGTTTACGGGTGCGGACACAGCGAAAGGATATTGGGCAAAGCGCTGAAGGACAGAAGAAGCAAGGTAGTGTACGCTACCAAGTTCAGCAACATTTTTGACGAAGAAACGAAGGTCTGGAAAGGCAGCAGCGTTGAGCCGGACTTTATTAGGCAATCCTGTGAAGATTCGCTAAAGCGGCTCGATACCGACTACATTGACCTTTTTCAGTGCCATGAGTGGTATGTGCCGCTGGAAAAGGCGGGAGAGGTATTTGAAACGCTGGACGAATTGAAGAAAGAGGGCAAGATTCGAGCTTACGGCTGGAGCACCGACAACCCTGATCTCATTGACTTCTTTGCTAAAAATACGAACGGGACTGCGATACAGCACCATTTCAACGTGCTTGTCAATGCGGACAGCATTTTAAAGGTATGCGATGAATACGACCTTGCGAGCATAAACCGCACGCCGCTGGGGATGGGAGTGTTGAGCGGGAAGTATACTCCCAACTCCAAGGCTATTTCGAAAGACGACATAAGAGGTTATAACATCGAATGGAATATCTATTTCAAAGACGGCAAGGCAAACCCCGAATTGCTGGAGAAGCTCGGAGTCATAAGAGAGATGCTTGCCGTCGGCGGGCGTTCGCTGGTTCAGGGCGCACTCGGATGGCTATGGGCCAAGAGCGGCAGGACAATACCGATACCCGGGTTTCGCGATACCAAGCAGGTAACGGAGCTGGCAGTCGCGATGGAATTCGGGCCGCTTACTCAAGAGCAGGTTGCCGCAATAGATTCGGCAATCGACAAGATAACCTAGAGTAACGCCAAAGAGCTTATATTAATCTGCAGGGGCGGCGTTCATTCCGTCTCGCTGGCGTGTATAAAAAACCCTCCCCTGCAGCATTTCAGCAATTTTGCTAGAGCCGCAAATCGGTACTATTCATATTACACATATATGCCGTACATTGTATATGACGGTTGACAAAGCGCCGCCGATATGATTTGCTTAACCTAAGCAAACAGGATTTAAACCTATAAGTCGGGCAAAGGAAGTATGCAAAAATGACAGTATGGCTTAAGGGAATTGATCCCGTGTTACAGGCGCTATTTGCCACTCTTTTTACATGGGGAGTCACTGCGCTGGGCGCGTCGCTCGTATTTTTCTTTAAAACAATAAATAAGAAAGTATTGAACGGTATGCTGGGGTTCGCCTCCGGCGTAATGATAGCGGCAAGCTTCTGGTCGCTGCTTGCCCCCGCGATAGAAATGGCGGAAGGGGGGCCTACGCCTCCGTGGCTCGTCGCGGCAATCGGCTTTTTGGCCGGCGGCATGTTCCTGTTTTTGGTGGATAAGATACTGCCGCATCTGCATTTGGGGCTTAACAAAAGCAAAGCCGAAGGTATAAAGACCGGCTGGCAGCGCAGCGTGCTGCTGGTGCTGGCAATCACGCTGCATAACATACCGGAAGGGCTGGCGGTAGGCGTGGCGTTCGGCGCTGCGGCGTACGGATTGTCGTCAGCCTCGGTTGCGGGGGCGCTGGCGCTGGCCGTAGGCATAGGGCTTCAGAATTTTCCCGAAGGCGCTGCGGTATCAATACCATTGAGAAGGGAAGGCTTTTCCCGCTCAAAAGCGTTTTTATACGGCCAGGCTTCAGGTATTGTCGAGCCGCTGGCGGGCGTAGCAGGCGTTTTAGCCGTACTTTCCATGCAGACTATACTGCCCTATGCACTTGCTTTCGCGGCGGGCGCCATGATATATGTTGTGGTGGAAGAGCTAATACCCGAGGCTCAGCAGGAGGGCTCTAATACCGATATATCCACTATAGGCTGCCTCGCGGGGTTCGCGATAATGATGGTGCTTGATACCGCTCTAGGATGAGCGCTTTATATATAGCAGTCTTTGCCTATGCGCCTTAACTTGGCTTCATCCTTTATAATATAGCCCTGCGGCGTTTTTTCCAGCACGCCCTTATTACACAGTCCGCCTAAAGTCCTCAGCAGGTGTCTGTAGCTCGTTCCGAGTATTTCCGCCGTGTCCGTCAGCTTTTCCCTGAAACAGCCGCCCGTATTCGTCATCGCGATATACGCGCACAGCCGCTCTCCAAGCGGGTGTAGTATCGTAGCGGCGCTGTTTTTGCTGGAACGGTAGAGCTTTTGCGCGAGTGCTGTATTGACGGCTCGTAGCAGCGTTACGTTGTTTTTGAGTTCGTCGCCAAATCGCGCGCGCGGTATGCCTATGCACGTAACCGGGGTTACAGCCTGAACGCTTGACGCTGCCGAGTCGCTGTCCGCCGAGAATTCGACTTCGCCTATTATGCCGCTCGAAGTCTGGTAACAAAACAATAGTGTCCTGCCGCTTGGTACGGTGCTGAGCACCTTCATCTTTCCTTCGAGCACGAGCAGCAGATAAGGGCAAGGATACCCTTGCCGCAATATGAACTCTCCGCTTTTGTACCGGAATACGGATATGTCGGAAACGTCGATATTCCCTAGCCCATACCGTGTCAATAAGGCAATATGCTCCGGCTGAAGCTTTTCTTTAACCATAAACGCAACCTTTCATTTATAATATGACATATGTCATAATACCGAGTCAAGCCGCCGTGTTAATATAACCCTAAGGAGCAAACGTAATGTATCACGCTTTATCAGTGCTGGCTGGCATAATCGTCGCAATAATGGTAGCCGTAAACGGCGAGCTTTCGTCATACAGCGGCCTATATTCCTCAACGGTGGTAATACACATCGTGGGGCTTTTGACTGTGCTTTTGCTGCTGGCAATACGGCGGGAGAAGATATTCTCCGTAAAACGGCAACCTCTTTATATGTATGCTGGCGGAGCAATAGGCGTTGCGTCGGTGGTATTCAGCAATATTGCATTCGGCAGCATAAGCGTATCCGCTATAATCGCGCTCAGCCTGTTAGGGCAGAGCCTGACTTCGCTCGTTTATGACCGCTGGGGTTTGTGCGGCATGCCGAAGCGTGAGTTCAGCAAAATGAAGCTGATAGGCATTGTTTTTGTTGTGCTCGGCATTATCGCAATGCTGTATAGCTCGGAGGCTCGGGCGGTTATACCGATAGTTATGTCGCTGCTTATTGGCGTTTCCACCGTCATGTCGCGGACGGTAAACGCGCTGCTCGCTCAGCGCACCAGCGTGCTTGTAAGCGCTTTGTTCAACTACGTTGTAGGCCTTGCCGTGTCGGCCGCGGCGTTGCTTGTCGCGGGAAGGGCAGAGCCTATGATGCTGAAGTTTTCGCTGTCGCTCGACGTGTGGATATACACGGGCGGCATTTTAGGCTTATTCATAGTTGTGGCGCTCAACGCTGCCGTTTGCAGGATATCGTCGTTTTATATGACGCTGCTGCTTTTCGTCGGACAGGTTTTTTCCGGCATTGCGGTAGATATTGTGATGACGGGTTCGTTTTCCGTTAATAACCTTATCGGCGGCCTGTGCATCACGGCGGGGCTCGCTCAAAACCTGTGGGTAGATAAAAGGAATGAGCGCGTACCCTGCCCTGACGCATAATTCAACATGCGCCAGCCAAGAGGGCATACGCAAGCTTTTTGTTAAAAACGGTTCATTGATTCTATAAAAAGTTTGTTAAAAGGCATCAACTTATACCATCAAAAACTATGCGCTCTATGTTGCTTTCTTCATCCAATACATAAATATCGCTGTTATACATGAAGACGTAATCCCCGATTACTTCCGCAATCAGCTGCTTAGAGTTAATGTCCGACAGAAACAGCAGATTAGGGCCTGATTCGGTATATTCGATGTACAAAGACTTGCCGTCCACATGGTTGACTTCACTGCTTTCCTCGTCCAACGGGCGGAGGTTTGCTTTTGCCGCCGCAGTCTCTATTTCCTGTCCTTTGTTGTAAGGTACGGGGCTTATTTGTCCGTCGGAAGAACAGGAAAAATAACTTCGCTTGTAATCTTCGTCTCTTTGCGTATAAACCAAAACGCCGTCAAAGAAGCCGACTATATAACCTTCAAGCTTCAGTTGCTCAATACCTAACGACAGCCGGTCTATACTCGTCGTTTCTTTGAAGTAAAATTCATAACGGTTAAGCGTAAATCCGTACTCTTTATCAAAATCGGAATAATAAATCGATGTATCCGTTATAAGATATTCCTGAATATTTCCCTCAACTATTTTTTCCGCTTTACCGCCGTATACGGGAATACGAAACAAGCCCACGTCGCAGACGATGAAGTACAATAAACCGTCGCGTATATTTAGCTTAATGATAAATCCTCCCGTATAGGGCGCCTCGGGAGAGCCTATATTGCTGCCGTCTGCCAGCAGCCGGGGGTCTTCGCCGCGCATATCGCAGGTCATTATAGTCTGTCCGAAATCCGGCGTTATGAAGTATAGCCTTGAGCCGTCCGAGACCATGTTTCCCCTGTTGTGATAATTCGCTCCTTCTATTGATTGCTTATCTGCACCCGGCATTGCTTTTACATCCGTAAAGCTGAAAAGGCCGCTGAAGTCAACAGCGCTTTTCTGAGGCGTTCCGGACGGGGATTGCGTTTGGGTATTCAAAAATGCGCTGGCGTCCGAACCCTGTTTAATATAATTGTTGCAAGACGCAAGAAAGAAAGAGCAGAACAGCAAAAACAGTATTACGGGCTTTTTGCATATATCCATGCCGCCCCTCCTTTTGATATTACGATAGATACAGTATACATAAAATAATATCATAAGTAAAATATAACAGCCGAAGATTTTATGAAAATGAGAACATATTTCAATTATGCGTCTTATTTTTGCGTATAATGGCGCGATATCGGTTTGACATTATAATATCCGTAGTATAAACTTAGAAAAAAATAGTGTCGATTAATAACATCCAAAGGGACTTCTTTTTTTAGAGAGCGAGTTATAAAAAAATACAACTTGACTCTTTTAGGAGGCGCAAATGAGGACGGGCGCGGTTATAGCGGCGGCGGGGGAATACTCCGTAACGGGCGGTTTCAAGCCCATGATAAAGACAGGTACGATATCGACGGTGCAGCGCATAATAGCGAATTTCCAGCAGGCCGCAGTGTTTCCTATCGTGCTCGTAACGGGCTTTAAAAGCGAGGAACTCGCAAAACATATTTCCAAATCGGGTGTCATCTGCATAAGAAACGAAGACTATACGCACACCGAGATGTTTGATTCGGCAAAGCTCGGGTTTTCATATATAGCGGATAAGTGTGACAGGACGTTTTTTTCACCGGTGGACGTGCCGCTTTTTACGGTGAATACTATAAAGCGGCTGATGGAATCTAATGCGCTTGTCGCAAAGCCTGCGTGCGGCGGACAGGAAGGGCATCCGGTGTTATTATCCTCTAAAGTGCTGCCGCTGCTTATGGTTGCGGAATGCGGCGGAGGCTTGAAAGAGGCAATCGAGCAATGCTGTACTGGCGTCGAAACGATAGAGGTAGGCGACGAAGGCGTGCTGCGGGACGTGGATACGCCGGGCGATTATTCGCGGCTGATTGAGCGGCACAACGAACAGCTGCTGCGCCCGTCCATAGAAATTTCGCTTATGCGCGAAGGTAAGCTGTTTGATAAAAAAGGCGCTTTGCTGCTTCATATGATCGAATATACGGGCACCGTGAAGGGTGCTTGCGAAAAGATGCAGATATCCTACAGCAAGGCGTGGAACATGCTGTCCGAGCTGGAGGAGCATCTCGGGTTTGCGCTTATAGAGAGAAAGCCCGGCGGGGAGTACGGCGGCGGCAGCGAGCTGACGCCCGAAGGGCGCGACCTGCTTAGCAGGTACGAGCGGTTCACGGAAAAGCTAAAGCGCTATGCAGACGAATGTTTCTTGGAATGCTTTAAGGGCGAACTTAAATAAGCGAATTATGCGGCGCGCGGGAGGACTAAATGAAGCTTATTAAAACGCAGGATGCGGTGGGACAGGTTTTGTGCCACGACATAACGCAGATAATAAAAGGCGTTAAAAAAGACGCAGTGTTCAGAAAAGGCCACGTAATAACCGAGGAGGATATACCCGTGCTGTTGAGCCTTGGCAAGGACAGCGTTTACATATGGGAAAACGACGAAAGCATGCTGCATGAGAACGACGCGGCCGAGATACTTAAGGATATATGCATGGGTTCGGGCATGCGCGCTACGGCGCCCAAGGAAGGCAAGATAGAGCTTATCGCCGAAACCGACGGGCTTCTGATGGTTGACTCGGAGCGCGTTTACGCGGTAAACGCATTGGGCGACATGATGATAGCAACGCGCCATGGCGGATTTGCCGTTAAAAAAGGCGACAGGCTCGCGGGTATGCGCGTAATACCGCTGGTGATTAAAAAAGAACATATGGAGCGCGCAAAAGAGGCCGCGGGAATTACGCCGCTTATCAACGTCGTGCCTTTCAAAAAGAAGACAGCAGGCGTAATCACTACGGGCAACGAGGTTTATCATGGACGTATAACCGACACGTTCACGCCCGTCATAGCGGAGAAACTCGCCGAATACGGCTGCGAAATAGGGCGGCATGTGATACTCGGAGACGACAATGAGAAGATAACCGCGGCGATAACGGATATGCTCGGTGCGGGAATGGATATGGTGTTATGCACGGGCGGCATGAGCGTAGACCCCGACGACAGGACTCCGCTCGCGATAAAGAACAGCGGGGCAAAGGTGGTAAGCTACGGAGCGCCCGTACTACCCGGCGCTATGTTTTTGCTGGCGTATACGGACGACGGACGCCCGGTAATAGGGCTGCCCGGCTGCGTGATGTACGCAAGGCGCACGATATTCGACCTCGTGCTGCCGAGCCTGGTAGCCGGTGTGCGCGTCACGGCGGAGCGGCTCGCGGGATACGGCGAGGGCGGGCTTTGCCTTGACTGCGGGGAGTGCCGCTTCCCGGACTGCTCGTTTGGAAAGTAGAAAGGACGATAAGCGTTGGATAAAAAGGATTTACATGAAGGCCGCTTTACGCATATGGACTTAAACGGGAACGCCGTGATGGTGGACGTGGGCGGCAAGGAAGTAACGCAGCGCCGGGCGGTAGCGGCAGGCCGCATACGCATGAGCGCCGAGTGCTTCGCCGCGGTGCGCAGCGGCGCAGTAAAGAAAGGCGACGTGCTGGGCGTCGCACAGGTTGCGGGTATAATGGGCGCGAAACGTACGAGCGAGCTGATACCGCTCTGCCATACGTTAAGCCTTACAGGCTGCGGCGTAGAGTTTGCGATGCTGCCCGAAACGTGCGATATAGAGGCGCGCTGCACCGTAAAGTGCGACGGCAAAACGGGCGCGGAAATGGAAGCGCTCACGGGCGTAACAACGGCGCTGCTCACCGTATACGACATGTGCAAAGCGATTGACAAGCGCATGGAGATACACAGCGTGCGGCTGGTGGAGAAGACGGGCGGCAAGAGCGGCAACGTTTGCTATCAGGAGAGCGTGGAATGAAAGACAGGTCGGGGCGCCGTATCGACTACATGAGGATATCCATCACTGACAGGTGCAATCTGCGCTGCAAATACTGCATGCCACGTCCGCTGCCTAAACTGACTCACAGCGACATACTCAGTTATGAGGAGATTCTGCAGGTCTGCCGTGCGGCTGTTACTCTTGGCATAAACAAGTTCAAAGTTACGGGCGGCGAGCCGTTCGTGCGCAAAGGCGCGGCGGAATTCATTGCGAGGTTAAAGTCGCAGCCCGGCGTTGAATGCGTCACGGTGACGACTAACGGCGTTATGCTGCCTGACGTGCTGCCCGAGCTTGTTAAGGCGGGCGTAGACGGCGTTAATATAAGCATCGACGCGGCGGACCCAGTAAAGTATAAAGCGATAACGGGATTTGACTGCGCAGCTAAAGTGCTCGCCGGCGTAGCGCAGTGCTCTAAAAGCGGCATAAATACAAAGGTCAACTGCGTGATGCTTGAGGGTAACGATAGCGAGTTTGTCGCTCTGGCTGAGCTCGCGCGTGACTTGCCGGTGGATGTGCGTTTCATAGAGTTAATGCCTCTTGGCTTTGGCAAGGCGCTTAAAGGGCCGAGTAGCGACGCGGCGCTCGGCCAGCTTCGGGCGGTATATCCTGATTTGAGTTACGTGGACGAAAAGCGCGGCAACGGGCCGGCGGTGTATTACGCGAGCGGCAAGCTTTCAGGGCGCATAGGCTTTATAAGCGCGAACACCCACAAGTTTTGCACAGGCTGCAACAGGATACGATTAACCAGCACGGGCATGCTGAAGCCCTGCCTCTGCTACGAAGCCGCAACGGACTTGCGCGCGCTGCTGAGAACCGGCGCGGACGAAATGAAACTTGCGCAGGCGATAGCCCAGGCGGTATACGCCAAGCCGCCGGCGCACTGCTTTTCGGATAAGGAGCGCGTGACGGAATATAAGATGATGAACGAGATCGGAGGATGACATGGCCAGAGTCGCAGCTATAGCGGTAAGCGAAAAGCGAGGCACGCAAAAAACGTGCGTCAGCAGCGCTGAGTTCATAGAGAATTGGGGCATAAAAGGCGACGCGCACGCCGGAGACTGGCACAGGCAGATAAGCCTTATATCCGCGCGCAGGATTGAAGAGTTCCGCGCTAAAGGAGCAGATGTGGAATACGGCGCGTTCGGAGAAAACCTCGTGGTTGACGATATCGACTTTCGCGCGCTGCCAGTGGGCACGCTATTAAAGTGCGGCGAAGCGCTGCTGGAGATTACGCAGATAGGCAAGGAGTGCCATAACCATTGCGCGATATATAAAGCGGCGGGAGACTGCATAATGCCGCGCGAGGGAGTGTTTGCCCGCGTGGTAAAGGGCGGTACGGTAAGCGTTGGAGACGAGATGACCGTGCAGCCGCGCGAGTGCACGCGATACCGGGCCGCCGTAATTACCGTTTCCGACAGGTGCAGCCGGGGCGAGCGCGAGGATAAAAGCGGGCCTGAGATAGTTTCCCGGCTTAAAGCCGCGGGCTATGAGATAGTCGAGACTTTGCTCGTACCCGACAGCAGGGAACAGATTAAGCGGCTGCTCATACGCCTTTCGGACCAGCGGCAGCTCGATTTGATACTGACGACAGGCGGCACGGGCTTCGCGCCGAGAGACGTAACGCCCGAGGCGACTATGGAAGCGGCGACGAAAAACGCGCCCGGCATAGCAGAAGCGATTAGGGCGTATTCTATGAATATCACGCGCCGCGCGATGCTTACGCGGGGCGTCAGCGTGATAAGGAACAATACGCTGATAATAAACCTTCCGGGCAGCCCGAAAGCCTGCGGGGAATGCCTCGATTTCATAATGGACACGCTTGCGCACGCGATTGATTTGCTGCGGGGCGAATC
>JAEZIZ010000054.1 GCA_023415915.1 Bacillota bacterium
CAAGAGCTAGGAATGTCGGTTCCCGTTTCTCTGACGACCTAGCGATCATACTACTTTACGGGTTGTGTTTACAACCTTCTTTTTTGTACACTTTTTTCTCCTCTGTTTTCATAGCAATGACAAAAGCGGCTATTACTGTAAAACCAGCTTTTATGGACGAAAGCTCATATGTCATTCAGAGGACCGAAGGGACGAAGAATCTTTAACCCCATGGTTGGCGGAACCGAAATATTCCGTGTGGCTGTCCAGCAAGAGTCCCTTGGAATTAAGAAAAACACCCCTTGAAGGGGTGAATGTTTCTATAGAGCGACGCCCGGCAAGTAGAAAGCGCGGAAGGTTACAGCCTTTCGGACGTTTCCTCCAAAGGCTCCGGCATTTCTGAGCGCAAAGTACGCTGTGGCTCGACGTGTACGTTGACATCGTAAACGTCTTCTATAGTGTTTATTATATGTTCGCGCACGCTGTCGGCTATATCGTGCCCGGCCTCTACGGTTATGCCCGAGCTTACTTCTATCTCCATATCCACGAATATATGCTGGCCTATATAGCGCCCTCTTAGCTGCGGCACTGAAAGTATGCCTCCAACGCCCAAAGCGGCGTCCTTTATCGAGTTAAGCTTCTCGTCGTGAGGCGAGGAATCCATCAGATTTTTTATGGAGCTTTTAAGTATATCGTAAGCAATCTTGAATATGAAGCACGCCACGACCGCGCCCGCTATCGGGTCGAGATACTCAAGAAAACCTATGCCGAACCACTTGCCTATCATGCTGCCTAAGATCCCTAAGAAGCTGCCTATTGAGGAATATGCGTCGGAGCGGTGGTGCCATGCGTCCGCTATTATGGATTCGCTGTTGATACGTTTGCCGGCTTTTATGGTTACGCGGTACATAACCTCCTTTACGGCTATCGATAATACCGCAGCGCCTAGCGCAAGGAACGTCGGAGTGGCGAACGTATGGGCTGCGATAGATTCTATTATGCCTTCTATAATCAATATCGCGGCAAACACTAACACTACGCCGACAAAAGCCGCGGTTATCGACTCGACCTTGCCGTGGCCGTAAGGGTGTTCTTTATCTACAGGTTTTCTGGCTATCCTGATGCCTATAAGCACGACGGACGTTGCGACTATATCCGACGCGGAATGCAAGGCGTCGGAAACCATGGCCTTGCTGCCTCCAAGCAGCCCGGCCAGAAGCTTAAGTACTGTGAGTATTACGTTGCCTATTATGCAGGCAACGGTGATTTTTTCGCCGTGGCTGTAATCCACTTCTTTCATCGGTGACCTCCATGATACAAATTTGTTTTGCGGCGGTCATCGAAGCCTGAACTTCGGAGTAAAAAAACACACCTGCAAAACATTAACTGTCCCACAGATGCGCCTTGTTTCTATCTGCTGCCGCATACAGCGGCCCGGCCCCACGGGCTTATGGCTCCCGGTTGTGCTGCCAATCACCCATCGCCTGCTCAGTTTGTACTGTAGATTAATATGCAGTGCAAAGAGATATCTCATTATAATGTATGCAAATACTGGTGTCAAGTTGCGTATTTTCCCGGAGTTTTCGGACGGTAAGAACTAACATGAAATGAAAAAGCGGTGGTTTTAGCGTTTTGGGTAGCAGTCGTCGCAGTAACCGTAAACCTCCAGGCGGTGTCCCGTAACGTGAAATCCGTTTGCGGCGCCAATTTGTGCGCCCTCCAGCGGGCAGTTTTCAAGGTTCCACCTCTTGTTGCAGCCCCGGCATACCGCGTAATGCCTGTGCTCATTGCGGCTGAGCTCGAACTGCGCGTTAGAGCTGTCCATAGGTATTGTTTTATCGACGATGCCGCATTCAGTAAACATATCGAGCGTGCGGTACGTCGTGGACATCCAGGCTCCCTTGTCTTTTTCAAGGTACAGCTCGTGTATCTGAGACGCCGTAAGCGGCGACTCGGCGTTTTCGAGTATCTCAAGAAGAGCGAGGCGCTGTTTTGTCTTTTTAATTCCGCATGAAGCCAGCAGATCGGTACCTGACATAAACCCCTCCTTAATCTGAAACCGAGGATGATTTCCGTATTGCCTGCAGCGGCCGCTTTATGACGTATGTGAGCACCAGCGCGGCGACGCCCGTCAGTGCAATAGCACCGCCCGGCTTTAAACCGGCGTAAAAAGACAATGTCAAGCCTATTATAACAAACGCGGCGCCCATCAGCGCGGAAATCGCGACGGTCTGTTTAAAGCTTTTTGATATCTGCATTGCGCAGGCTACAGGCAGCACCATAAGCGACGATATTATGAGTATGCCTATAGTGCGCACGGAGACGGCGACAGTAAGCGCTATCATAAGCGTGAACAGATGGTTTACGCGCCTTACCGGCACGCCCGCGAGCCGCGCGGATTCTTCATCAAACGTCATAAGGAACAGCGCTTTATACAGCAAAAGGAACAGCGCCAGTATTACGGCGCACGCCGCAATAGTCAGGTAAAGCTCCTCGTTACTTACCGCGACTATGCTGCCGAAAAGAAAGCTTGAAAAGCTTGCGGCGTTCGTTATAAAGCCCGAAAGCACGCCCGCGAGGCCTACGCCCGCGGAAAGTATCACTGACAGCGCTATCTCGGCGTACCTTGGAAACAGCCTGCGCACGGCCTCTATGCCGAAAGCGGCGACTACGCACGCGATGACGGAGCCCGCGACGGGGTTAAAGCCCGCTATCAGGCCGACTGCCACGCCTGCGAGCGATGCGTGCGACAATGTGTCGCCTATCATCGAAAAGCGCTTGAGCACTACCACGACGCCCACGCACGGCGTAACAAGGGCTATCGCAAGCCCGGCCGCGAAAGCTTTTATCATAAAGTCATACTGAAACATACTAATCCCCCCGCGCGGCGCGCGCTCCGGTATGCGCGTCCGGGTGAACGTGCGCATGGACGCTGTGGCCGTAAAGGCTAGACAGAAAATCGTCGGACACACCGGCGGATACGTCGTGCTCCGTCATACGGCCGTCGCTCATGCAAAGCATGCGGCCTGCGTGAGCCGTTACCGCCGTTATGTCGTGCGTCACCATTACTATCGATATGTTCTTTTCTTTATTGAGCGTGTGCAGCAGCTCGTACATCGCGTTTTCCGACGCGGTGTCCATGCCGGAGGACGGCTCGTCGAGCAGCAGTATTTCCGGATTGTTCACTAGCACGCGCGCAAGGTGCATCCTCTGCTGCTGCCCGCCCGAGAGGTGGCTTATCGGCGAACGCTCCATACCTAAAAGCCCTACAATGGAGAGCGCTGAGCGCACGCGTTCTTTCTGCTGCCCGGAGAGCGTATGCATAACGCCGGTCTGCGAATAGAGGCTTGATGCGACCACTTCGTATACCGAGGCGGGAAAGCCGGTATGGAACTGGTTTTTCTGCGCGAGGTAACCTATTTTGGGCCAGTCGCGGAATTTATGGGAAGGCACGCCGAACAGACTGATGCTGCCTCCCGTTGGGCGCAGCAGCCCCAAGAGCAGCTTAAGAAACGTGCTCTTCCCCGAACCGTTAGGGCCTATGACGCCCGCAAAGTCGCCTTGCGCCAGCGTAAAATCTATTCCGCTCAGTATTTCCCGGGCATCGTAGCTAAAGCTTAGGTTTTTAACTTCTATAATATTCTGCATAGTTATTTAAGCGCCTTTTTAAGCTCATCGAGATTTTTTCTCATAACGGATATGTAATCGTCGCCCGCCGCTCTTTGTTCGTCGGAAAGCCCGTCGAGAGGATTCAATACCGAGACAGAAGCGCCCGTCTCGTCCGCTATCGACTGCGCCACTTTCGGGCCAATCAATTCTTCGAAGAATATTACGCTTATGCCTTTATCGCGTACAAGGTTCACTATTTCGGCCATGCGCGCCGGATCGGGCTCGGATTCAGCCAATACTCCCTCTATCGCTATCTGGTTTAGCCCGTAAGCCTCGCAAAGGTACCCGTATGCCTCATGGGCAACGACTATGTCCTTTTTGGGGCAGGCCGAGAGGCCTTCGCGCAGCTCGCTGTCGAGCGCGTCGAAC
>JAEZIZ010000057.1 GCA_023415915.1 Bacillota bacterium
TTGCAGGTATTCATCCCTAACTTTGTCCGCTCCGAGCCCTGTTTCTTCAAAGTGCTGCGAACCATCCACCTCGATAACTAATTTTGCAGATGCACAGTAAAAATCTACGATATATTGCCCAATTATCTCCTGACGCTTTACAGTAACGGACAAGTGCTTCAAGAAATCATACCACAGATGCCGCTCTTCTTTGGTCATATCTCTTCGCAGCCGCCGAGCGTTGCCGATTAAATCAGGACTATGATGATTGTTCATCTTTTTTTATACCTCATCAGTCAAATGCTTCGCATTTGCCAGCTTCCCCTCGAGGGGAAGCCTTTATCTTTTCCATATTCTATAACAATCTGTGGGGTTCATCGCAAGCTCGGAATGATAAAATGGGGTTTATCGATATTCTGAGGCTTCCTGCCAAGCAGGAGGCCTTTGTTTTTGCTTTTCTTATGTCTGCGTCTCCGGAAGCTTCAGCCGGCAGGTCTTTCAAGCTTCATTATTATCGTATTGATACCCGCAGGGTTCTTTCCGGCTTCTCTATAGTCTTTGAAACCAAACCGCATGTACAGCTTCCTAGCCGCTTCGCCAACCTTTTCTTCAGGAGCGAACGTTTGAACAAACACAGGCCTTTCGCTGTCCATACAGCCAAGCGCCGCTTCCAGCAGCTTAGCCCCGCATCCTTTTGACCGGCTTTTTTCTCTGACAGCCAGCCAGCATATCTCGTTTTCTGCTTTATCAAACGCAACAATACCTTCGATATCGCCGTCATCATTTACAGCGCATAGTGCCGACGAAGCGCGTATACATACTTTTATTCCATTTTTGAAGTCCTCATTATCCGCCATGCCGCCGAACAGAGGCTCGACCTCTCTTGCCAATTCCAGCCATGCGTTTATATCACTATCCGTAACAAACCTTATCATAAAGCCTCCTGATATTTGATACTTTTTAATCAGCCCTTATAAGGCGTCACTCATCCGCGTTCTCTTTTTTCCAGTACCTCGCACCGTCAGGAGTGCGCTTCAAAAGCCCTGAGTCAATAAGCTCGCGCCGCAGCAGAAAGTAATCGCCGAACGTGTGCCACGAGTCTATTATCGCGTTTACCTGTTTCTCGGTGTAATCCCTGCCCGCCTCAAACTTTTTCGCGAGATAAGCCAGCACGACGATCCTTGCCTCCTTTTTCGCGGGAAGCTGCTTAATTCTTGCTTCTTCGTCCAAAAATCTCTCAAGTATCTCCATGTTTATCCCCTCCTTAATACAACTTTTCCGGCTCGATGCCTTCAACAACCATCCGGTAAAGCTCCTCTGCCTCCCGCTTAAAATCGCTGTCCGATTGCCCTTCTTTTTGCGTAAGCTGCTCAAGTATTTCAAAGGAAAATACATCCTTGCCGTATCTTTGAAAATCTTCCTGCAACGGCTTGAAAGCACACCCGCCTGTCGCCTGCGAAAACTCGAACCTGTTTTTTGAACCCTGCATGTCCGTCGTTGCCGCTACATAGCTCTTGCCGTTTGCGGAATTTCTTATAGCGAATACGCCGCCGTTTGCCCGCCGCGCCTTGTAGGAATCAATTATCTTCTTTCTGCTTTCTTTGTCCATCAGTATCCCATCTCCTCAAGTATGCGCCCGAGCGTCGCAAGCCGCTCGCCCATCAGCTCGCTGTCCTTGCTCAACACGTCTGAAAACAGCTTTATATCTTCGTCTATCATAGGGTTGTCGGTGCATACGGCGACGTTCATCGCGTCGCCCTGCAGCCCTATTCGGTCTATTCGAGGGTTGGAAGGGTCGTACAGCTTCTCCATGCGGTACGCCTCGCGGAAGTACTGCAGCCCTCTGCATACGAGTATCGCGAGGTCTAATACGCGGTGCAGCGGCAGCTCTTCCGACTGCCTCGACCACTTTTCGCCCGTGTAGCGCCACACTTTGGCCGATATGTCCACCTTGCCGCGGTCGTTCCATTGCGCGAGCCCTAATGACAAACCTTTCGCGTCCGATTTATACGCGTATCTGCCGTCCACGTTATCGTAGTTCTCCGAAACTATTACAGGCTTATGTTTTAAAAACGTAGGTATCTTCATTTCATTATCTCCATTTACTGATTTACTGATTCTATAATATACTAATTTACTAAATAGCACAATAGAAAATAACAGCATGCATTAAACATTTTTAAGATACCTTTTATTAAATATTGAAATGAGAGGCGGTGTGAAGCACCGGAAGGGTTCATATTATTATCCGAAAATTCAATTATGTAATCCTGGCATAAACAACGCTCCGCTTTGCCTGCCGACGAGCTATGTTCGCCGGCGGCCGGAGAGCGATGGTTTAAAGGTCTATAGATAGTATTATTTAATTAATCCCATTACCGCTTTTCTTACCGTTTCCACGGTAGGCACCGCGTTTTTCTCCAGCTCCTTTGAAAACGGCACGGGTATATCGAGCCCGCATAGCCTCTTAATAGGAGCCTTGAGGTATGAGAACGCTTCGTCGCTCAATATCGCCGCAATCTCGCCGCCGAGCCCTCCCGTCTTGCATGCTTCGTGCACTATAAGCGCCCTGCCCGTCTTTTTAACCGAGCTTATTATCGCTTCTGAGTCAAGCGGCTTTAATGTCCTCAGGTCCACAACCTCGGCGCTTACGCCCTGCCTTGACAGCTTCTCCGCAGCCTCTAGGCATACGTTAACCATCCTGCTGTACGTTATTATCGTAACGTCTTTTCCCTGCCGCTTAACGTCCGCCTTTCCTATCGGCAGCACGTAATCCTCCTCCGGCACCTCGCCCGACTGCTTATACAGCAGCTTGTGCTCGAAGAATATCACGGGATTGTTGTCCCTTATCGCGGCTTTCAGCAGGCCTTTTGCGTCATAAGGCGTTGAAGGCGCTATAACCTTAAGCCCCGGCACGTGGCAGAACCAACTTTCCAGGTTCTGGCTGTGCTGAGCCGCCGCGCCCGTTCCGCAGCCTCCGGCAGTGCGCAGCACGAGCGGAACTTCGGCCTGTCCGCCCGTCATAAACCTGAGCTTCGCTGCCTGGTTCACTATCTGGTCCATAGTTATCGTCACGAAATCCGAAAACATTATCTCAAATATAGGGCGCATTCCCGCAGCGGCGGCGCCTACCGCGGCTCCCGCTATTGCAGCCTCGGATATTGGCGTGTCCATCACTCGCTCGGATCCAAACTCGTCAATCATTCCTGCGCTCACGCCGAACGAGCCGCCGTACACCCCTACGTCTTCGCCGAGCAGGAATACATCGGGGTCGCGCCTCATCTCCTCGCACATCGCCTCGTTTACCGCTTTTGCATATGTTATCGTTCTCACTGTTTTATCCCCCCTTCGGTTACCGAGGGCTCTGAATAAACATAATCCGTTATCGTGTCCAAAGACGGGTATGGGCTGCTTTGTGCAAACCGCACTGCCTCCTCTATCGTACCGGCCGCTTCCGCTTTTGCTGCTTCAAACTCCTCTGTGGAAAACCCGTTCTCCAGCATATGGCGTTCCAAGCGCTTTATAGGATCTTTCCTGCGCCATGCGTCGATTTCGCTTTTGCTCCTGTATACGTTTTTGTCGCTCTTGGAATGCCCCGCTATCCTGTATGTGTTGCATACCAAAAGCATAGGGCCGTTTTGCCTCACATACTCTCTCGCTTCAAGCGCCGCCTCGTATACGGCGAGCGCGTCGTTGCCGTCCACGCTTTGCCCTGGCATACCGTAGCTCTGCGCGCGCACAGCTATATCGCTTATGTTTATCGACTTTTCGACGGACATCGACATGCCGTACATGTTGTTCTCGCAGACGAAAAGCAGCGGTAGCTTCCATACGGAAGCAAGGTTTGCCGCTTCGTGAAAGCTCCCCTCGTTGGAAGCGCCGTCGCCGAAGAAGCAGACCGTTATATTGCCTAATCCCTTTTTCTTTGCGGCGAGCGCTACACCCGCCGCTATTGGGCAGCCTCCGCCCACTATGCCGTTTTCTCCGAAGTTGCCGTTCTTTATATCCGCCATGTGCATCGAGCCGCCCCTGCCGCGGCTGCACCCTGTCTCGCGGCCCAAAAGCTCGGCCATCATCGTCTTAATATCCATGCCTTTCGATATGCAGTGCCCGTGGCCGCGGTGCGTAGACGTTATATAGTCCTGCGGCTCCAGCGCGGCGCATACCCCCGCCGCAACGGCTTCTTCGCCCGTATAGAGGTGCGTCGTTCCGTGTATCTGCCCTTTGGCGAAAAGCTCCGCTGCCTTTTCCTCAAACATTCGCGAAAGAAGCATTTTATTGTAAATACCGAGTACGGTATGCTTGTCCGGTTTCAATAACGGCCTCCTTAAAAAGACTACCGTTATTTTATGTTCATTGCCGCGATATGTCAACCATATAATTAACGATATTCAATAAAAGTTTGTTAATATTCAATAATTGATACGTCGGCGTACTACTTCCCTGAATATCGGCAGCTCCACGCAGGAAAGTATTATCGCGGCAGCCATAACGAACGCGACAACGATTATTACGGCGGCCAGCAGCGACAGTTCAAATTTCTTTTTCATACCCTTAAACCGCAGCAGTTTTATGATACTTATTAATTCTGCCGGTTTGTTAGAACGTTTTTGTAATAAAAGGCGTTCCGGCGCTCATATATGATAACTATATGTTTAATGAAACTTTGTAATTTCAGGAGAATGTATTCGCTTATGAATCCACCCGGCAAAAGCAACTTTATGGTCGTAATATTGGCGTTCATAGGCATGGTATGCTGGGGCATAACGCCGTTGTTCGTAAAGCTGGGCCTTAAGGATATAGACCCGCACATAGGCCTTGCGATACGTACGGCAACCACGACTATTATACTCACGGGCTGGATGATGGCGGACGGCAGCTTTGCGCGCCTTAACACGGTGCCCGCCTCCGCGCTGATATTTCTCATAATAGAAGCGTTCATCGCTACGTTCGTGGGGGATCTCGCTTATTTCGCGGCAGTCAAGAACGGCTCCGTGTCGCTTGTAGCAATAATACTGTCCTGCTCGCCGCTTGTCACTATGCTTTTATCGATGCTATTCCTGCACGAAACCGTTACCGGCACGAAGGTTTTGGGCTCGCTGCTGATAATAGGCGGCATCGTACTCACGCTGCAGTAGCCGATAACGCCGACGTCAGTCGGCACCCAGCACGCGTATATACTCTGTGCTAGGGTCGGTAGCGCCCTGCAGTTCGCACCGCTCTTCTTTGAGCACGCTTATATATTCCACTATATCTTTCGTGATGCGCTCCCCAATGCAAAGCACCGGTATGCCGGGCGGGTACGCCATTATCATCTCCCCGGCTATTTCGCCCACAGCGCTTGCCAGCGGCATCACCCTTTTGGGGCTGTAGAACGCGTCGCGCGGCAGAACTATCATCTTGGGCGTGTCGGGCAGCTCAGTTATCTTCTTACGCTCCTTTATGCTTGAGTTTTGGGATATGTCTTTTAGCGCGTCTACTAACGCTTCAACGTCCTCGCTTCTGTCGCCTATCGATATTATCGAAAGTATATTATATAAGTCCGCAAGCTCGACCTGTATGTTGTACTTCTCGCGCAGCAGCAGTTCCACAGAGCGCCCGGAACGGCCCAGCGACGTAACGTGCACGCCGAGCTTTGTTTCGTCAAAGTCAAAGCATCCCGGGCTGCCTGCAAGCTCCGGCCCGAACGCTATCAGGCCGTCAGTGCCGTTTATCTCTTCGCGAGCCCGGCGCGCCAGATTAAGCGCTTTATCCAGCAGCCTTTCACCGTGAAGCGCAAGCTGCTTTCTCGCTACGTCCAGCGAACACATCAGAGGATACGACGCGCTCGACGTATACATAAGCCCCAGCGCGTGCAGCACCCTGTCTTCGTCTATTATATCGCTGCTTACAAGCAGCGCTGAGGATTGCGTCATCGAGCCGCCCGTCTTGTGCACGCTTATCGCGGAGAGGTCTGCGCCCGCCCAGATGGCAGGTGCGGCGAAGTCTGGGTGGAAGTAGAAGTGCGTGCCGTGCGCCTCGTCCGCTATCACCGCCATGCCGTACTCGTGCGCTACGTCTGTTATATGCCTTATATTGGAGCAGGGTCCGTAATACGTGGGATTGATAACGAGTATCGCCTTTGCCCTCGGATGCTCTTTTATAGCCTGCTCCGCGCTCTCCTCCGTTACTCCCATCGCTATGCCCAGCCTGTGGTTTATTACCGGCTGCACGTACACCGGTATGGCGCCCGAGAGTATAATGCCGTTTATAACCGACTTGTGCATATTGCGCGGCACTATTATCTCGCTTCCCGGCTCGCATGTACTAAGTATCATCGCCTGCACGCCGGAAGTCGTGCCGTTGACGAGGAAGTACGCCTGCCGCGCCCCGAAAGCCTCGGCGAACAGCTGCTGCGCCTCCTTAATTACGCCCACCGGATGATTTATAAAGTCAAGGTCGTCCATGCCGTTCGCGTCCATCTGAAGCACGCGCCGCCCGACGTATTCGGCATACTCGGGCAGGCCTCTTCCCTGCTTGTGCCCCGGCACGTGAAACTGCACTACGCCGCTGTCCACATACTTTTTGACCGCGTCAAACAAAGGAGTAGCGTTCTGATCCAGGCACAATAAGCAAACACTCCCTTTCGGAAAACACTAGTTTACCATATTCAGTTGGCAGTAATGTGGTGTATTAAGAAGGGTAATTCATCTTGATAAGTATGAATTTGATATCGCTGTCGTTCCAGCCAAGGTCCCACGGCACGTGGTAACGGTCCGTCGTGTGCGTGTTGACGAGCGGGTAGCCTTTTGAATCCGCAGCGGTTACAATCGCGTTGTGCACTACCTTGCCTTTTTCCTGATAAGCTATTACGTCGCCGGGTATCAGCTTATACGCTTCCTTATAGACTTTGCTGTAAGTGCCCTTTATTAGCTGGTAGCCTCTTCCGCTCCATATGAGGTAATTTGCCAGCCCCGAAGCGTTGCACCACGCTCTCGAGCCGGAGTTGCCCGAATACGTCCATCCGCCGCCCGTTTTAAAGCCGCCTTCGTGAAGCGCCTGCGAAATGTAGTTCGAGCAGTCGCCGCCCCTGCCGTTGTAGTTGGGATAATCGGGGTTATAGCCGTATCCGTATGTACCGTCGGACGCCGCTCCCGCCCAGCGGTCAGCGTATTCCGCCGCCTTTTTCCTCCCTTCGAAAATTCCGCTGAAATCCCTGGGACTCTGGGACAGCACAAACTGCTTTACCTCGTCGCCCTCAAACGCTTCATGGTTGAGCGAGTCCTGAAACGGGTCGAGATACCACTCGCGCGATATTATCCACGAAGGCTCCGCGCCCGGTATCAAGTCCAACGAATGATAAGTGCCTACGCGGAACATGTTGTCCGTCTCGGGCGTATCCTCATACGCATAAACGTACTCCGTCGATACTATCGCGTAAAACGCATAGCCTCTTCCCACTTTTCTGACGCGTTTTATTTCTATGCTGCTGGTCGCGCTTTTAAACTGCGCACCCTGACGCTCTCCCCAGTCCTTTAAATACTCCGCGCGTTTAACCTCGAGCTCGTACGCCCAGCGGCTGTTTCTCTCGCCCAATGCGTACATCGCCTTTAATTCTTCCGTCGTTCCCTTAAGCAGTATGCTGTCGCGCTTCTCAAATATGCTTTTCAGTATGCCGTTCCAGTCGTATTGCAGCGTGGGCTCTGGCGCTCTGCTTTCCGCGGGCGATATAGCCGCGGCAGGCACATCTCCGCCGTACCGGAGCAAAAACGACACAAATACTAGCACCGCGAGTATTACTATATAGCTGACTATACCTGAAAAATACCGCTTATGCGCCTTAAAACCGGACATCCCGCGTCTCCCGTTAGATTAATCATATAAATTTTATGCGGCCGGGCTTTCCGGTAGAATAAAGTAAGCATACCGCGCTTTTACCAAAATGCCGCGCTGCGCATATAATAATTCGAAATACTATTTTTAGGAGACACAGTTATGCCGCAGTTACCGGTACTAAGGAGATATTACGAAGGCCCGTCCGTCAGGCTGCTACAAACTAATCTATACGGGCTTAATCAAAATTACAACGGATTGATGGTAACAGGAGTGTTCGATTCGCTTACCGAGGAAGTCGTCAGAAATTTTCAGGCGGAGCACAGGCTCGTACCCGACGGCATAGTCGGCCCGGCCACGTGGGGAGTGCTGCTTGAAGAGGTAAGTCGCGTACAACAAAGGCTCAATTCCGCGGGCTTCAACGCGGGCCCCGTCGACGGCATTTTCGGCCCCAGGACCACAGACGCCGTAGAGAGGTTTCAGCGTGCAAACGGCCTTGCCGTTACGGGCACCGTAACGCCGCGCACGCGCCAGCAGCTTTTCAACCCGGACCGTACCGACGATTACGATACGCGCCCTTCGTCGGCGAGCCTTGATTCGCTTCATCCTTACGTAGCGAATCTTGCGCGTCGCTTCCTTGACCTTGCGCGGGCAGACGGCATAGACGCGCGCGTAATCTCCGCGTTCCGCAGCTGGGACGAACAGGACAGACTGTACGCTCAAGGCCGCACTACGCCGGGTTCCATTGTCACCGATGCGATGGGCGGCGATTCGTACCACAACTGGGGCCTTGCGTTCGACGTAGCTCCGTTTGTAAACGGCGTACCCGACTGGAGCGCTATAGACCTTTTCAACAGAATGGGAGAGCTGGGACAGCAGGTGGGACTCGAATGGGGCGGTAACTGGACGACGTTCCAGGTAGCGCTTATCGACCGGCCGCACTTCCAGTATACGTTCGGCCTCTCAACTCAGCAGCTGCTGGAGGGCGCGCGACCGCCGGAACAACCGTAAACAAACAAGGCTACCCTTCCAGGGGACCAAAAATGTATATGCTGTCATTTAAGTCAGCTTCGCTTGAAGGAGTGTAACGACTAAAAGATCTCCTTTCTTCAGAGCACTCCCCATAAGATTCCTCGCCTATGGGCTCGGAATGACAAATGGGGGGTATCGGCACTCTTGCCTCCCCTGTCAGGGGAGGTGGTGCGTAGCACCGGAAGGGTTCCAATTATCGTAATACAGTGCTTGACTAAAGGGGGGTTACAAAGCGTACCCCTGTTAAACGTCTTTTTATTCCTCATTTAGCGCGCACCTGTTGTTGCGCGCGTAATGGAACAGGTACTGCTGCGCGATCCCCGCGTTTATGCCGAATTTGCTGTCGATAAACTCCCTCATCTGTTTGTCGTTGCCTTTGAATCCGTAAACGCACCTAAGCACGCGCTTCATCCACACATCCGCGGGAAACGCCTGCGTAAATCCCAGCGAATACAGCGCCACGCAGTCGGCGACTTTGGGCCCCACGCCGGGCAGCTTTTGAAGCTCCTCACGCGCGAGCTCGTACGGCAATAGCGCTACGCCTTCAAGGTCGAACCCTTCCGCTACCATGCGCGCCGCGCCTGCTATATACGAAGCCCTGTAGCCCGCCCCGCACTCCTCAAAGTCCTTGGGGCAGCAGCGCGTCAAAGCCTGCGGCGTCGGAAAATCGTGATCGCCCTCGATCTTTTCTCCGTAAGCACGGCACAGCCGCTCTATTATGCCGGATATGCGCTTTACGTTGTTGTTCTGGGATATAATGAACGATATCAGCGTCTCAAAAGGCGGCTGCCTGAGCACGCGTATGCCTCCCGCGTATTCCATGCCTTCCGCAAGAAACGGATCGTCCGCGTAGCTTCGCTTTATCGCGCCGTAGTCGCGTTCCAAGTCGAAGTAGCGTATGAAGCCGCTGCCCGCGTTTTCATCGACGCCCTCAAGCGTTACGTCGCAGCCGTGCTGCACGGCGTATACTGCCCTCCCCAGCGCTACGCCTTTAAAGCCGCCGCATTCGCTCTTCCATCTGAACGCCTGACCGCAAGTCAAGCACTGCTCGAGAGAGAAGTGCTCTACGCCGCGTATTATCATACTGCCGTCTCTGTATTCTATGTCCATACACCAATATTACTGAAAAACCGGAACAAGCGCAATCTGTTTATCCTTCCATCGGCACAGTATGATGCCTTCACCTCATTCGCTGCGCGCCACCTTCCTCTGTTCATAATAGTCGCCTGCCTCACTATCGTTCGGCATTCTCCTTTATTCACAGAGCCTACGACTCGCTCGTCCACTTCGTAGTCATCACCCACTGGGTGCGCTCGTCTCCGGTTCCCCTAAAGGGAAAGGCTTTTTTTCAATAATCATCCACCCCTTCAAGGGGTGGTTTTTCTTGAACCCTATAAGGGACTCTTGCTGGCAATGCCTAAAGGCATACTACGGTTCCGCCAACCGCATGGGGCTTGTTACCGGCAACCCTTAAAA
>JAEZIZ010000078.1 GCA_023415915.1 Bacillota bacterium
TCGTAATAGTGCCGGGCTGCGGCATATTCCCCGACGGACGCCTCACGCTTACGCTTAAAAACCGTCTCGACGCAGCCTTATCTTACCTCTTGGAGAACGAAGACGCCGTATGCATCGTTTCGGGAGGCCAGGGCAGGCGCGAGCCTACCACCGAAGCCGAGGCAATGAAGAACTATCTTGTCTCGCGCGGCATAGACCCGTCGCGCATCGTAGAGGAAGGCAACTCATACGACACGCAGGACAACATGTCGCAAAGCTCCGCGCTGATGGACAGTGTGTTTCCGGGCAGACGGAAGACGGTCGTAGTGGCAACCAGCTCTTTTCACGTGCTGCGCGCCGTAACGCTCGCGCGAAACAACGGTATAGAGGCTTACGGCATAAGCGCTCCTACGCCTTGGTATATAGCGGTAAACTACTACATGCGCGAATACATTGGCGTGCTTAAAATGGCGCTTGTCGACCTTAAATGACCGGGCAAACATTGATTTGCCATCCGCCATGTGATATATTTTCTATTGTATTTATACACCACAAAGCCTCATGGCTTGCCGGGCAGCATTAAACGGGATTGCTAAAGCTTTTTGCTTTTATGAATAAGAGGATAACCGATGGACTACAAACAGGAGATTTCACAACTTATCGCCCCCGCGGCGGGCATGGACCCGGGTGAGGTTCTCTCTCTCATCGAGATTCCTGCCGACGAGACGCTCGGGGATTTTGCTTTCCCGTGCTTTAAGCTGGCCAGGGCTTTTAGGAAGCCGCCTGCGGCGATAGCCGCGGAAATAGCAGGCGCATTAAAGCTGCCCGCGTTCATAGCGGAAACAAAAGTCGTCGGGGCGTATATAAACTTCTTTCTCGACAGGCGACAGTTTATACAGGACACGCTGTCCGAAGTCAGCCGTAAGGGAGCGTCGTTCGGCAGCGCGGATTACGGCCGCGGGCGCACCGTCTGCGTAGACTATTCAGCGATAAACATAGCTAAGCCGTTCCATATGGGCCACCTTTCGAGCACAGTCATAGGCAACTCGCTGTGCAGGATATACGAATTCTTAGGCTATAAGACCGTGGGCATCAACCACTTAGGCGACTGGGGCACGCAGTTCGGCAAGCTCATTGCCGCTTACAAGAAATGGGGCGACCGCGAGGAGATAGAGCGCGATTCGGTAAACGCTATGCTCAAGCTGTACGTTAAGTTCCACGACGAGGCCGAAAAGGACGAGTCGCTAAACGACGAAGGCCGCGCGTGGTTCAAGAAGATAGAGGACGGCGACGCCGAGGCGCTCGAGATATTCAACTGGTTCAAGGAGCTTACGCTCAAAGAAGCGGGCGTTATATACGACATGCTGGGCGTTAAGTTCGACAGCTACGCGGGCGAGAGCTTTTACAACGACAAGATGCAGCCCGTAATAGACGAGCTCAAAAGCAAAAACCTTCTGGAGCTATCCGAAGGCGCGTACGTCGTGCGGCTGGATGATTTTGAACTGCCGCCCTGTATAGTGTTAAAATCCGACGGCGCTACGCTTTACGCGACGCGCGATCTCGCGGCAGCGTTTTACCGCAAGCGTACGTACGACTTTGCAAAGTGCCTTTATGTCGTCGCATACCAGCAGAACCTGCACTTTAAGCAGCTGTTTAAGGTGATAGAGCTGATGGGCTACGAATGGGCTAAAGATATGGAGCATGTCGCGTTCGGCATGGTGTCGCTCGAGGACGGCACCATTTCCACGCGCAAGGGCAAGGTAGTGTTTTTAAAGGACGTGCTCGACAAGGCGGTGGAAAAGACGCTCTCGATAATACAGGAAAAATCGCCCGGGCTCGAGAATAAAGACGAAGTTGCTAAAGTCGTGGGCGTGGGCGCGGTTGTGTTCGATACATTAACTGCGGCGCGCATAAAAGACATAGTGTTTTCATTTGACCGCGTATTGAATTTCGACGGCGAAACGGGGCCTTACGTGCAGTACACTCACGCCCGTTGCGCTAGCCTGCTGCGCCGCGCGGAGTTCGATTATAAATCTGAGCAAAAGGATTTCTCGGCGCTCGACAACGAGGAAGCGTTCGCTGCGGTAAAGCTGCTTTATACGTTCCCCGACGCCGTGCGCCGCGCGTGCGAGAAAAACGAGCCGTATCTCATTACGCGCCATATAATCGAGCTTGCGAAGGCGATGAATAAATATTATTACGAGCACCGCATAATAACCGAGGATACGCGGCAAACCGCCGCAAGGCTGTTGCTTGCCGAGTGCGTTAAGGCAGTTATTAAAACCGGGCTGTCGCTCATTGGCGTCGGCGCGCCCGAGAGAATGTAATAAAGAAACGTTAAAAGACAAATACTTTCCGGCTGAATAACGGAAGGATAAGAGGCTTTATTATGCTGGATATAAAAAGGATAAGAACTAACCCGGAAGAAGTAAAAGAAGGCCTTAAAAAGCGCGGAGTCACCGGCGCGGTAGAAAATATACTCGAGCTGGACGAAGCCCGCAGGGGGCTTATAGCCAAAGCCGAGGGCTTAAAAGCGCGCCGCAACGAGGTGTCAAAGTCCATACCCGCGCTTAAAAAGGAAGGCAAAGACGTTGAGCCGCTGTTTGCGGAGATGAAGCAGGTCGCCGACGACATAAAGGCGGCGGACTCTAAGCTCGGCGAAATAGAAGCGCAGCTCAGTCAGATACTGCTCACTATTCCCAACGTGCCGTTACCCGACGTGCCGCTCGGTGAAAGCGACGCGGACAATGTGGAGATCAGAAAATGGGGAACGCCGCGAGAGTTCGGTTTTGAGCCGCTCGCCCACTGGGATATCGGCACGTCGCTCGGCATACTCGATTTTGAAACTGCCGCTAAGGTTACGGGCGCGAGGTTTACGTTCTACAAGGGGCAAGGCAGCAGGCTCGAGCGCTCGCTTATCAGCTTCATGCTGGATACGCACACGCTTGGAGGCCCGTATACCGAGGTGTTCCCGCCGTACATGGTAAACCGCTCGTCGATGCAGGGCACAGGCCAGCTGCCCAAGTTTGAGGAAGACGCGTTCAGCGTTAAGAATACCGACTATTTCCTTGTGCCTACGGCCGAGGTTCCGGTTACCAACATGTTCAGGGACTGCATTATGGAAAGGCTTCCCGTCTATTACACGGCTTACAGCGCGTGCTTCCGCTTTGAGGCGGGCAGCGCCGGTCGCGATACCCGCGGCCTTATACGCCAGCACCAGTTCAACAAGGTTGAGCTCGTAAAGTTCGTGCGTCCCGAACAGTCCGAAGCGGAACTTCAAAGCCTTGTAAGCGACGCGGAAAAGATACTGCAGAAGCTTTCTTTGCCCTACCGCGTCGTGCTGCTGTGCACGAAAGACCTGGGGTTTTCATCGGCAAAGACGTACGACATAGAGGTGTGGATGCCGAGCTACGGCCGCTATGTCGAAATATCGTCCTGCTCGAACTTCCTCGACTTTCAGGCGAGGCGCGCCGGCATCAAATACCGCACTGACGATAAGAAGCTCGACTTCGTGCATACGCTCAACGGCAGCGGCCTTGCCGTAGGGCGGACGGTCGCGGCGATACTCGAAAACTATCAGCGCGCTGACGGTAGCGTGGATATACCCGAGGCACTGCAAGGCTATATGAAAGCGGACGTAATTAAACCGGCTTAAAATTACCTTTTGCACTGCTTTTTCTGCAATAATCATCCACCCCTTCAAGGGGTGGTTTTTCTTGAACCCTATAAGGGACTCTTGCTGGCAATGCCTAAAGGCATACTACGGTTCCGCCAACCGCATGGGGCTTGTTACCGGCAACCCTTAAAA
>JAEZIZ010000088.1 GCA_023415915.1 Bacillota bacterium
TCACAGCAAAGCCGTCTTCGTAGCTTAAGCCCACTACCTGATCGGTTATGATATCAGCGCCCAGTCTTTTCGCCTGCGCGATCCCCTCCGAAAAAAGCTTCTCCCCGGAGACCGGCTCGGCAAAGCCATAATAGTTCTCTATCCTCTCCGCTTTTTCAAGCGCGCTGCTGTCCTGGCTTATTACCGCCGTATCGAGCCCCGCGCGCGCCGCGTACACCGCCGCCGAAACGCCTGCCGGCCCGCTTCCTATGATAATAACGTCATGCATAACTTTAGCTCCTTTTTTTGATACTAACCGCGGCCGAAGCGTTTTGCCTGCCGTTCCCCGGCTTAAAACCGGCACGTCGGTTATAGCTATATTATAAATCATCGCTGTCGCTTTTTATGTGACAAAATTACTTCGCCGCACTTTGGATTTACGGGGAGTATTAATGGGTAAAAAATGAACTATATAAAAAAACCGGGATATACCCGGCAACAATAAAACAGTTCTTCTAAATGTTTTACTATTATATAGATGCTCTAAGATTTGGGATTCTCACGTGCTGCGCTCTCTGCCTTCAGTTTTAATGACCTCTCTTTTTATTGGTAACTGACAATTACATCATAAGCTATGTCTGAATTCTCCATAATTTTTTTGGCTTCTTCTTCAGTTATTTTTAGCTCTCGCATTTTGACCATTAATTCACCTTCGTCAAAATTCAAGTAATATCTATTTCTTTTTTTATCAATTGTATTTCTTCATCTTCTAAAATGATTTCCATAATTAACTCCAAAACTCATTTTATATAACTGACAATATATGTGCCATATGGCGCAGGGTCAATTACCGCCTCCATTATTCCGCCACTTGTGTAACCACCAGGTAACCACTGATCATTTACTCCAAGTTCATTTCCGCTTGGCATTCTTAACCCCTTTGGCGAAATAATATCAACCCTGACCGGATTCATGCCCAAATAACCCCTGTCAAAACCCAATAAGTCTTCAAGTATGTTATATCGCCATTTACTGACTTTATTAATTCATCTGCTTGGACTTTTGATAAAACAAACGTACCTCCCCTTTAACTCCAATAGTGCATAAGGTAGATCGGGCATAATCTTGGTTACACCGTCATATAAAGTTCGCTCACGGCCACTCATAGCAAGGCATAATTGGCTTGGGTTCATGATATTATTTATATATACTAACACTTCGTTTACGGAGGCCCGTCATGGTCTATTCAAGTTATCCATAATATGGATTGTTTGTCCAGTAAAATACAGATATCATGTATATGTATGCAAAAATACGCGTTTTTATAATATACATATTGCATATTTATACGGAATATATTATAATTGCAGCTGTATTTCTGATTTAAAATAAAAAGGAGCGATATAAATGAAAAAAGCAACTATAATACGTATGATAACGACGGCAGTTTTAGTGCTCTGCCTTATTCTTTCACTGGGCGCCTGCGGACAACAGGCGACACCCACAAAAGGCCCTTCTGATGCAAGCGCCGCTGCTTCTGTTGAACCGTCCGTAGAGGAAACCGAATCCGCTTCCCCCGAGGCTTCGGAAGCGCCCGCTGAAAAAGAAAAGCTGATAATGGTCACGAACGCGGAGTTCCCGCCGTACGAGTACTTCGAGAACGATAAAATAGTAGGCATCGACGCGGAGATAGCGCAGCTTATAGCCGACAAGCTCGGCATGGAGCTCGAGATACAGAACATGAATTTCGATTCGCTGGTAGCGGCAGTGCAGTCCGGCAAAGCCGACATATGTTTGGCGGGCATGACGGTCAGGGAAGACCGCAAAGCCGCTGTTGACTTTTCAACGACATACGCCACCGGCAAGCAGGTCATCATAGTCAAGGAGGATTCCCCCATAGCGTCTCCCGACGACCTTGCGGGCAAGAAGATAGGCGTTCAGCAGAGCACGACCGGAGACATCTACTGCTCGGAAGATTATGGCGACGATGCGGTAGTACGTTTCAACAAGGGCGCGGACGCAGTTCTTGCGTTGTCGCAGGATAAAGTTGACGCCGTCGTTATAGACAACGAACCCGCAAAGGTATTCGTTTCGCAGAACGAGGGTCTTAAGATACTCGAGACCGAATATATACTGGAAGACTACGCCGTAGCGGTAAACAAAGGCAAACCGGAACTGCTCGAAGCCATCAACAAGGCGCTTGCTGAGCTTGAGCAGTCGGGCGAGCTTAAGTCCATAATCGACAAATACATCAAAGCCGACTAATACCGCTTGACAAAATGCCCGCTGCGCTGGTACGTTTATACAGCGGACACAAAGAATTTTAATGATCCTTTAAGGATACTGATATCAAAGGCTGCCCGTTTGTGGCAGCCTTTTTCGGAGTAAAGGAGGAGTGCACATGGCAGAATGGTGGGCGGGCATAGAGCAGTCGTTCTATTACAGCTTTATCTATGACAACCGGTGGAAATACATAGTTGACGGCATAGGCATAACGCTGCTTGTAACGTTCTTCGCGCTGATACTCGGCATAACACTGGGTTTCATAGTCGCCATGATACGTTCGACGCACGACAAAACAGGCGGTATGAAAGTGGCAAACGCGGTCTGCCAGCTGTACCTTACGGTGATACGCGGCACGCCTGTAGTGGTGCAGCTGATGATAATGTACTTCGTAATATTCACGTCGCGGGACGCGAGCCCCGTGTTCGTAGCGATACTCGCGTTTGGAATAAACTCGGGCGCCTATGTCGCCGAGATATTCCGCAGCGGCATAATTTCGATTGACGCGGGCCAATTCGAGGCGGGGCGCAGCCTCGGGTTCAACTACCCCCAGACGATGTGGCACATAATCATGCCTCAGGCGTTCCGCAACGTTATCCCCTCACTTGCCAACGAGTTTATAACGCTATTGAAGGAGACGTCCGTCTGCGGCTACATAGGCCTTCAGGATCTTACAAAAGGCGCGGATATAATACGCGGGGCTTCTTTTCAGGCATTCATGCCCCTTATAGCCGCGGCGCTTATATATCTTATACTGGTGATATTCCTTTCAATGGGCGTTCACCGTCTGGAAAGGAGGCTTGGCAAAGTTGAACGCTGAAGTATTGATAAAAGTTGAAGGCCTCGAGAAGCATTACGGAGGGCTCAAAGCGCTTGACGGCGTCGACTGCGAGATAAGCAAAGGCGACGTGACCGTAGTCGTAGGCCCTTCCGGCTCGGGCAAATCGACGTTTCTTCGCTGCCTCAACCTGCTCGAGGTGCCTACGGGCGGCAGGGTGTTTTTTGAGGGCGTGGACATTACCGACCCCAAAGTGGATATAAACGTCCACCGCCAGAAGATGGGCATGGTATTCCAGCAGTTCAACCTGTTCCCGCACATGAAGGTGCTGCGCAACATGACAATAGCGCCTATAAAGCTGCTCAAAATTCCGCAGCAGCAGGCGGAAGAGAACGCCATGGCGCTGCTTCGCCGCGTAGGCCTTGCGGACCGCGCGGACGCTTACCCCTCACAGCTTTCAGGCGGCCAGAAGCAGAGGATAGCAATAGTGCGCGCGCTCGCGATGAACCCCGACGTAATGCTGTTCGACGAGCCTACGTCCGCGCTCGACCCCGAGATGGTGGGCGAAGTGCTGGACGTAATGAAATCGCTCGCCCAGGGCGGAATGACTATGGTCGTAGTGACGCACGAGATGGGCTTCGCGCGCGAGGTGGGCAAACGCGCCATATTCATGGACGAAGGAAAGATAGTGGAAGAAAACACGCCCGCCGAATTGTTCGGCAGCCCGAAAAGCGAGCGGCTAAAGAGCTTTTTGGCGAAGGTGCTGTAACCGATTTAAAAAAGAAGCTTTAAAGGCTTCTTTCAGAGTGTCGATAACCCCCCATTTGTCATTCCGAGCTTGCGAGGAATCTTATGGAGAGAGCTCTAAGAAGGTAGATCCTTTTGTCGCTTACGCTCCATCAAGCTAAGTTGACTGAATGACAGAAGTGCCTTTTAAACAGCTTGAAAAGAAGCTTTAAAGGCTTCTTTTTATATTTTGAAATCCTGTATCTCCCTGTCGTAATCCTGCTCCATATATTTGGAGGAGAGCAGAAAGTCCGCCGTCGCCTGGTCCATTGCCACAGGTATGTTATAGAGCACCGCAATCCTTAAAAGCGCCTTTACGTCCGGGTCGTGCGGCTGGGAAGTCAGCGGGTCCCAGAAGAATATCAGCAGGTCTATCGCGAGCTCCGCTATAAGCGAGCCTATCTTCTGGTCGCCACCGAGCGGGCCGCTGCGGTACGCCTTTACGGGCAGCCCCGTGCGCTCTATAATCAGCTTCGCCGTAGTGCCCGTGCCGCACAGGAAATGGCGGCTCAATACTTTTTCGTTCTTCTGCACCCAGTTTACCAGCGTTTCCTTGCGGTTGTCATGCGCGACGAGCGCTATGCGCTTCTGAGCCCTTATAGTATGTGTTTCCATAATTCCCCCAAAATCAATAACATAATTATACAACGATTATACGACACGCATACATGTTTTTACAATATTCTTAAGTTCCGAATAAAAAAACTTTTTGCAGCGTTTTTATTAAACAGTGCCTTCATTATTACCGATATATATAACATATAGCGTCTTTTTATCTTTATGTTTGCGGGAGGACATAATGGGCAACGTATACATCGCGCGGCAGCCGGTTTTTGACGAGCATATACATCTTTATGGATACGAGCTTCTTTACAGGAAGGGCGGCGACCGGTACGACGGAACGGACAACGACCAGTCGACGGCCGAACTGCTTGACAATTTCTTTTCAATAGGCTTTTCGCGGCTTATAGAAGGTACCCGCGGCTTTATCAACTTCTCGGCAAAGCTGCTGCTTATGGAAGCGCCTCTCATGCTTCCGCCCGATAAGCTGGTCATTGATATACACGAGCACGTCAAGCCCGACAAAGAGATAATCGACGTATGCCGCAAGCTTAAGGAGCGCGGTTACACTTTGGCTGTCGACGACTTTGTTGCAGGCAGCGAGCGCGAATACTCAAAGCTTCTGCCGCTCATCGACATCATAAAGATAGATTGTTCCGAGTCGTCGATAGAGGAAAAAAAGAAGTTTCTTAAAAAATTCAGGAACAGGGTATCATTCCTCGCGGAAAAAGTAGAGACTATCGAAGACTACGAGCGCGCACGCGCTATGGGCTTTAAGCTTTTCCAGGGGTATTTCTTCAGCAAACCGGCCGTTATAAACGCACGCGCGATAGGCATGCTCAGCAACAACCTGATGCCCATATTGGGCGAACTTGCGGAACCCGAACCCGATTACAACGTAATAGCCGGCATGATAGAAAAAGACCTCGACCTCTCATACAAGCTTTTGCGCCTTGCCAACTCCGTGTTTTCTGGCGCGCGCTACACTATAAGGTCTATACGGCAGGCGCTCGTACGCTTGGGCACAATTGAGCTCACGCGGTGGATAAACCTGATGCTGCTGCGCAGTATAAAGAACACTGACAACGCCGAACTCATCAAGTCGTCGCTCATACGCGGCAAGATGCTCGCGCTGTTCGCCGAAATGACCGGGCAGGATGAGTTCGAACCGGATTTCTTTTTCACGGGTATATTCTCCTCCATAGACGCGCTCTTAGGAGAAGACATGGCTCAGATTGTAGCGCGGCTCCCGCTGGAAGACCGGGTGCGCAACGCGCTCATGGGCGAGGAAAACTTCCTGCGCAGGCCGCTTGAAGCGGTGTTGTCCTACGAAAACGCGAGGTGGGAAGAAGTGGACGAGTTCCTGTCCACCGTACAGCTGAGCAGGGACGTGTTCATATCGCTGTATATGGACGCGCTCGACTGGCAGCAATCCGCTCTCGCAGACATGCGTTAAGCGCCATTGCATACTGAATATGATTTTATGACAAATTGGATTTTTATTGACAATCTAAAGAGGAGGCTCTCGCCTCCTCGTATTAATATCTTTAAAATACTTACGCTCAATTATTTAATTCTCAATAATTATCCTTCAGCCATTCGACTACGGTTTCAAGATGCATGCCGTGAGACGCCTTAACGAGCACCGTGTCGCCGCTCTTAATTATACCCGGCAGCGCGGCGATGAGCGCCTCCTTGTCGGCAAAATGCAGCGCCTCTGCGCCGTTCTCCTTCGCCCCTTCGTATATGTGTCTCGCAAGCCTGCCTACGCACAGCACAAGCCCCGCGCCTTCGTCCGCCGCATGCTTTCCAACGCTCTTATGATATTCAGCCTCGTTTTCACCCAGTTCGAACATGTCGCCCAGCACGCACACGCTCCTGCCCGGCGTTTTTGCGGCTATGCTTATTGAGGCCTTCATTGACGTCGGGTTCGCGTTATACGCGTCGTTTATTATCCTTATTCCGCCCGTCTCCGTTATGGCCATCCTGCCCGCTGACGGCTCAAAGCTGCTTATGCCAAGCTTAATCAGCGGTTTAGGTACGCCGAGCGCCCTGCCCACAGCGAATGCCGCGAGCGCGTTCATCACCATATGCGTTCCGGGAGAGGGCACATGCAATTCAGTCTCCCCTCCGCCGCACACTACGGTGAAGCGAGTACCGTCACGCCCCATGCCTGTAATATTCTTCGCTCGTATCTCGTTATGCTCGCCGAGGCCGTACGTGACCGCTTCGGGATAACGCTCTAGCAGCGTAACAAGCAGCGGGTCGTCCCCGTTTATTATCACAGTGCCGCCTTGCTCCATATAGTCCAACATCTCGGACTTTGCCTTGAGTATGCCTTCCTTCGAGCCAAGGTGCTCAAGATGCGCTTCACCTATATTCGTCAGCACGCACACTCTGGGCTTTACAATACTTGAAAGGCTGGCTATCTCCCCGAAATGGTTGGTGCCCATCTCGATTACCGCCGCTTCGTGGAACGATTCGAGCCTCATTATGGTTATAGGCACGCCCGTCTGGTTATTGAGATTCCCTTCGTTTTTCAGTACGTTGTACCTCTGCATCAGCACGCCCGCAATCAGCTCTTTGGTGGTCGTCTTGCCCACGCTGCCCGTAATACCCACAAAGGGTATATCGAACATGGAGCGGTAAAACGCGGCCAGCGCCTGAAACGCGGCCAGCGCGGACTCAACGAGTATCGTGGGCTTGCCCAAATCCGTGCGTTCGGAAAGGCAGCACAGCGCTCCCGATTCTCTCGCCGCCGGTATGAAGCTGTGGCCGTCGAACCTTTCGCCCTTTATTGGTATGAAAAGAAAGCCCGGCTTCACGGCGCGGCTGTCTATAGTGACGCCGAGCACGCGCTCTTCGAGCATACTCTCGTCCCCGATATATTTTCCGCCCGTGGCGTCAAGCGCCTGTTTAAGCGTAAATGGAACCATAAACCACTATCCTTTTACCATTACAAGCTCTCTCATATCGGCTCCCCTTTCACCCACCCCAACGAACTTTGTTTGCTGGGGACCCCAGACGGGGAGCTGTCGCCGCAGGCGACTGAAGGGTGTTTCTTCTTAACCCTATCGGCGCTCCGCGCCACTTCCCCTATAAGGGGAAGCCTCTCTTAGCATCCCTTTCACCAAGTACTTTCTGTCATTCTGAACGAGCAACGCGAGTGAAGAATCTTATATCATCTTCTCGAAAGATGGGGTTCTCAGTCTTCGTCACCGCACTTAACCCTATCGGCGCCCCGCGCCACTTCCCCTATAAGGGGAAGCCTCTCTTAGCATCCCTTTCACCAAGTACCTTTTTGTCATTCAGAAGGAGCGTAGCGACTGAAGAATCTTTGGAAAATATGCCCTTGTAGCCATCCCTTCGACCATTTATATTCGAAATGGCATACAAAATGTTTCCCGATACTCTAGGCTCCCCTCTCAACCACCCCAACGAACTTTGTTCGCCGGGGACCCCAGACGGGGAACTGTCGCCAAATTGCGACCGAAGGGTTTAAAAGGGTGTCTTGGCTTTTAATACTCAGCCTCTCGCCTCCAGCGACAGACGTATTATCTCCTCGCACAGCTGCTCGTACGACATCCCCGCCGCCTTTGCCTCCTGTGGCATGTGGCTGGTGGGCGTAAGCCCGGGCAGCGTATTAGCCTCAAGGCAATATACCTCCCCCGCCTTCTCGTCGTATATATAGTCCATGCGCGCGTACACCTCGAGGTGCAGCACGTCAAAAGCCTTAAGCGCCGTTTCCTGCAGCTTCTTTGTTATATCATCCGGTATTTTCGCGGGGCAGACTTCCGTTATCCAGCCGTCCTGGTACTTGTGCGTATAGTCGTAGAACGAGCCTTTCGGTATTATCTCGGCGGGCGGCAGAGCCTTGCCTCCCAGCACGCCGCACGTCAGCTCACGCCCCGTTATGTACTGCTCCACGAGTATCTCGTTTTCGTACTTCAGCGCTTCCTCCACCGCGGCTTTAAACTCCTGCTTAGTCGCCGCCTTCGTTATGCCTATGCTCGATCCTCCCGAGTTGGGCTTGACTATGCAGGGAAATTTTGCTTCGCCCTCTATACGCTCTATGTCGTCCCTGGTATAAAGCTTAAAGGAAGGCGTTTTTATGCCGTTGTGCTCAAAAAGCTGCTTCGCCACGTTCTTGTGCATAGCGAGCGCGCTGCCTATATAGCCGGTGCCCGTATACTTTATTCCCATCACGTCGAACACGGCCTGCAGCTTGCCGTTCTCCCCTATCTCTCCGTGCAGCGCCATAAACACTATGTCAGCCGCCCGGCAGAGAGGCAGCACGTTTTTGCCTATTTCGCCGTACCCGCTGTCCGGCCTCATCGCCCTTATTTTCTCAATGTCGGGCGCCTGCGCGGGCACCTTATACGGCTCGAGCTGCCCCGAAACGTTGAATGCGTCGAGTATATTCTCCGGAACGTCCTCGACTCCGAAGAACAGATCTACAAGTATGGCTTTATGCCCGCTCCTTCTCAAAGCGTTGCATACGAGCGTGCCCGAAGTAAGCGACACGTCCCGTTCGCCGGAAAGCCCTCCGGCCAAAACTACGATATTCATAACAACCGCCTTATATCAATGCGTATTTACCCCACCAATTTTCACCCCAAAAAGCCTTATACCTTTTTGGGGACCCCGTTATACCCCATCAAGCCTCACGGCTTTTTGGGAATCCGTAATAAAAACCATTATAACACATTTTATTCACGCGGAAGCAAAAGATTTATCGTTAGTCAGCTCCGTTGTAATAAAGGCTCACCGTATGGTAAAATAAGTTTGTCATATCACATCACCTAAGGGGGGCGCTTATGGACTGGATAGCAATACTTTCAGCCGCCGCGGCGCTGCTGCTGTTTGCACTTATACTCTCCAGCTTTTACTTTTACCGCGTCGCCGTAGGCAGGAACAGCAAGGCATACCTTAGCCGCAACAAAGACTTAAGCCAGATAAACGAGGCCGAGGCACAGTCACCGAAGCAAAGCGAAGACGAGCTGTGGTTTGAGAGCACAGGCTGCGAAATGTGGGAGGTAACGACGGAGGACGGCTTAAGGCTGAAGGCGCACTACGTCGCCAGGCCGCCCTCTAAAAAAGCCGTGCTGCTGTTTCACGGGTATTCCTCGAAAGGAAAGGATATGGCGGGGTTTGCGCGCTCGCTATATAGCCGCGGCTTTAACGTGCTCATGCCCGACGCGCGCGGCCACGGCGAGAGCGAAGGGCGCTACATAGGCTTTGGATGGCACGAACGGAGAGACTGCCTTTTGTGGATACGACGCGTAACAGAGCGTCTAGGCGAAGACGCGCAGATAGTGCTGATGGGCATATCGATGGGCGCTGCAACCGTAATGATGGCAAGCGGCGAAAGCCTGCCGCCTCAGGTAAAGGCTATTGTAGAGGATTGCGGCTACACGTCGGTATGGGCGCAGCTCGGCTGGCAGCTTAAGCGCATATACAGGCTTCCCCGGTTCCCTTTCCTGCACGCAACCAGCCTGCTTACGAAGCTTCGCGCAGGTTACGGCTTCAAAGAGGCTTCCGCGCTCAATCAGGTAAAAAAATGCCGCACCCCCATGCTGTTCATACACGGCGAAGACGACACGTTTGTTCCATATCATATGGTGCATGAGCTGTATGACGCCTGCCCCGCCGAGAAAGACATATACACTGTACCGGGCGCGGGCCACGGCATGGCGTGCACAACCGATATCGCCTCGTATGAGAGCAAGGTAAGCTCATTCATAGAAAAGGATATTATATGAGGGAGCGGCCTTTGCCGGGCATGCTGTATATCAGCGCCCGTCCGCCATCCTAACCATAAACCGTCCCTCCACACTTTCAAACCCGTACTGCCCGTACAGCCCGTGCGCGTCTTTAGTTGCGAGTATTCCGCGCAGTCCCGCAAGCTCTTTTGAGTTCACGGCACAATCCACGAGCGCTTTGCCGAGCCCCTTGCCCCTGTGCTTTTCATCAATGATAACGTCGCAGAGCCAATATATCGTAGCGCAGTCGGTAACGGCGCGGGCAAATCCCACCTGCTCTCCCTTAAAATAAACGCCCCAGCACAGCGAGTTCTCTATTGAGCGCTCTACCGCCTCCCTGCTTCTTTGCTGCGCCCAATAGCTTTGCGCCAGCAGCTCGTATACTCTGTCTATCGTTATCAGCTTCTTATCGCCGCTTATCGCGTAACCTTCCTGCGTCATGCTACTCAAACCCTCTTTTCTGCATTATCCTTATATATAAGGCTATCTCTATGGCCACGTAAACAGCGAGCCACGCAAAGTACATCCACATGCCGCCCGGATCAAAGTATTTGTTCGCGCCGTAGGCAGTGCTTATATCATATACCGGCGGCAGTATCCACGTTAAAAACTTAAGCGGCTCAGCCGCGTTGTTGATAGCGCCCTTTACTATTGCGAGTACGCCGAACAGAGCGGCCAGGGCTATCGCCGCTTTTCTGCCGCGTATAATGCGATAGTTTGCGAACAGTCCCGCCATGCCGCCGCTCATCGCGACGAGCCAGAACAGCGCGAGCCCCGAGTATATGTCCGAAAAAACGACGACGCGGTCAAACAGCGAACCGCCAAAAACATGTATGAGCAGCGGAGCAAACACGGAGATTAGCGAAAACAGAAGGCTGACCCACGCCAGAGTGAGCGTCTTAGCGAGATAGAAATACCACGTGCGCCGCATCTTTACAAATATCGTACCGTCAATAGAGGGAATATGCAGGTCGTCGCACATTACGCCCACGCCCAGCGCCAGCATAAAAACCACGAGCGAACAAATGCCGAAGCTGCCGGGTATGCTGAGCGGAGCCATCGAATATGCTATGCCTGTATACGCTATAAGCAGCAGAAGCGGCACCATGAGCTTGCTGCTGCGCAACATCCTGTCCCGTTCAAATCTGCAGACCGCTTTCAGCATAACTTCATATCTCCTCGAACTTAACGATATGCGCGTTTTTGGCGAGCAGCAACCGCATCAGCCGTACCGCGCAACTCCTGTCGGCCTCGAGCCTTAAAAGCCGCCCGCAAGCCGTTACGCTTGCGCTTTCGCGTATTTCGTCCTTAAGAACGTCCATAAGGCCGGAAGCGCCGCCGCGGTACTCGAGCAGAAAAACGCATCTCTGGCTGGGCGCGCATAAACAGGTATTGCGTACCGTCCGTGAGCGCCCCGTTCTTGATCTGCAATATGCTGTCCGCTATCTTTTCGATAAGATACGGCTCATGGCAAGCCATAACGACAGCCGTGCCGCTTTGTTTCCTTTTCAGTATCTCGTCCGTAAAGTTTGCCCGGGATGCGGCGTCCTGCCCCGACAGCGGCTCGTCCACAAACAGTATATCCCGCTCGCCTATCAGCGCCTGCACCGCCGCCACCTTTTGCAGCGCGCCCTTCGATAGATACTTCATAGGCGTGTCCAGCATGCCGTCCAAAAAGAACGCGCGGCAAAGTCCCTCTGCCGCACCGGGCCGCTTTCCCTCCATCGCCGCCATATGAGAAAGAAAAACGGCTGCCTTCATGTTTATCTTCTCGTACCTGTCGGGTATAAACCCTGCTTTTGCCTTGGGCGATAATGTGACGCTGCCGCCCGACGGCTTTGTCACGCCAGCGAGTATTCTGAGCAGCGTACTCTTGCCGCAGCCGTTTTCACCCACAATAGCTATAGCCTCGCCTTTGTTAACAACGAGGTCCACATCCTTAAGTACCGCGCGGCCGCCGTATCTTTTGCTGACATGCGACGCTCTGAGCAATGGCTCCATATATACGTTCCATTCGTTGTAGATTTTTGTAAAAGCAATACAAGTGTATTCTATTTCAACAGGGCTTTCAAGGCAAGCCCGCGATATTGATACGGCACGCCGTTTTATGTATAATTACCGTAATACACGTTTGGAGGTTGCCATGGCTTGCGATAACAAAATCGAATGCACCTGCACATATTCCTGCTCCCGTCGTAAAAAATGCTGCGAGTGCGTCGCTTATCACCGCAGGATGGGCGAGGTGCCCGGCTGCTTCTTCTCAAAGCAGGGCGAAAAAACATACGACAGGTCTATTGAAAATCTATACAGGGACCATATGAAAAATTAAGCGGCGGGCTGGCAGCCCGCTGTTGCATTATTGGTTTTCCCAGTCTTTTTTGAGTATCGCGTATTGCTTTACGTCCCAAAACCTGCCCTTGACAAGCACCTTTTCCCTCGCTGTGCCCTCATACGTCATGCCGAGCTTCTGCATCACCCGCCCCGACTTCTCGTTAGGCAGCAGGTGATAGCACTCGATACGGTTAAGTCCCATGTCCTCGAACGCGAACTTCAGCATCCTCCCCGCGGCCTCGGGTACTATTCCTTTTCCCCAGTAAGGTTTCCCCAGCACGTATCCTATCTCGGTACGCCGGTTCTTCATATCCGTCCGCACAAAACCCGCGCAGCCGATAAGCCTTCCCGTCTCTTTTAGTATTATGCCCCACTCGCCCGCCTCGTCCTTTTCGTACCTGTCAAGAGTGAAGCGTATGAAATTCTTCGAGTCGTCTATAGTCGCGTGCGTGTCCCATAGCATATAAGCCGTCACTTCGGGGTCGGAAGCGTACGCGAATATATCTTCCGCGTCGTCCATTGTCAGCTTTCGCAATATCAGCCTTTCCGTCTCCAGTGTTGGGTTGCCTTTGAATACCCGTTCGTCCATATATCCTCCCGCAAATCAATAAAACATAGCCCTCAAGCCCGTTTTATAAAAAATTAACGCCCTTGGAACCTTGTGTTGGTGACCAAATAAAAAACCGCGCGCGCTGTAAGCGACTCCGCGGGATGTTTCCTGCGTGTAGGGTACTTCCCCCTGTGCAGCTCGATATCGTCCGATATCTTATGCACACTCACCTTGGCATATTATTACACGTATATGCTTATTAAGTCAAGACGCAAGCTGTTTCTGTTCTGCAGCAAGACGCGTTTTGTCCTCCTTGCTTATCACCGATACCCACTTAACCTTAAGCATCATCACCGTAGTAATGGCGGCGCAGGCGTAGTTGGAAAACAGGTTGCCCCAAAACACCGAATCCACGCCCAACGCGCTCTCGGTGGCGAGTATAAACAGATACCGCAGCAGCCATATGCGCAGCACGCCTATGATAAGCGTGCTCCACGTTCTTCCCAAGCCTATTAAAGCCCCTATCTGTACCATGCATACGCCATAGCCCACTACGGAATAAGTATAGATATGCAGCGCCCTGTCGGCCACCTCGAGAACTTCGGCGTTGCGCGTGAACAACACGGTCATATAACGCGAGAGCGGCACGATAACGGCTATCAGCATGATTGCGGATATGGCGCTTATAAGGCAGCCCGCCCAGCACGATTTGCGGGCGCGCGTTTCATGTCCAGCGCCTATGTTCATGCTTACCATAGTCGTCACTGCCGCTGCGAACGACGACGGTACGGTGAACGCTATCGTAGTGATGTTACTGGCGATCCCCTGCCCGTTCAATACGATGGCGCCGTACACTTCCACTTCGTTGTTGATAAGGAAGAATCCTATATATACCATCAGATTAGCAAGCATCGCCGGAAGCCCGACGCGCACGAGGCTGCCTATTATATGCCAGTCGAACTTAAAGCCCGATAGCTTCAGCCTGTCGCTGCCTTTTTTCACGAACAGCTCCAAGTACATCCAAACTGTTATTATGAGGTTTGCCGCGAGCGATGACATAGCCGCGCCTGCCACGCCCCATTTGAACATAGCAACGAACAGCGCATTGAATACTACTTTGAGCGCGAGCAGTATTACCATCCGTACAAACGTCGCTTCCGGCTTGCCGCTGGCGTTTTTTATCGCGTTGTATATGTACTCAAGAAAGGAAAACGGTATTACAAACGTGTTGAGCGCAAGGTACAGAAAAACGTCATGGGATATATCGTGCAACACCGAAGCGGATATCGGAAAGGCCAGCACGTACAGCAGCGGCGCGAGCGCAACGCCCAAAAGCGATGAAAATATGACAAGCTGCGTCGATATGCGCCGCCCTTCGGCAAGATCGCCCCTGCCGTTCGCCTGGCCTATAACGGCCATGCCCGCCGAGCCTAAGCCTTGCGACAGCCCAATTATCATACCTATAATAGGTACGCAGTATGTTACCGCGCTTGCCGGTATAGTACCCGAGAAGTTGTTTATAAAAAGGCCGTCTATGAGAGGTATTATGGACTGCACCATGCCCATCATCAGCGACGGGAGTGACAGCAACAGTATTGTTTTTGTTATCGAGCCGTTTACTATAAGCTCGCGCCGCTGCTCAGTATCCTGTTTAAGAAAGCCAAATTTCATTTATGTCGTTGACCAGCTTCATTTATTGTATGCAAATTACCCAAGCGTCAATTATATGCCTCGTGCATCCGCCGGTCAAGCAAAAGCGGTAGATTAGACTATTGAATATGCAGCCAAGACTGTTAAGATGCGGTGATATACCAAAAAAGCCTCACGGTTTTGCCGGAGACTCTAATGTTAAATAACGTCTGCGGAATTTACCGCTTACGCGCCATACACAAATCAATATGCCAGCCCGGCGCTCATCATCGGTTTCCACTTCCCGCCGCACGCGCGGTGCATCTCCGTCAGGTGGAACCAGCGCATTGTGTCGTTGTTTTCGGGATAAAACTCATAGAATTCTGATCTATAGAACGTATAGAACCTCGAAATATCGGTGCACATGCCAAACGTGGGCACGGCGTCGGCGGACAGCGCAAAAGAAAACGGCTCCCCGTGCTTCGTGCCCTCGTACTTGAGCCCTTCCCTTGAGAGAGAAAGCGTACCTTCCCCCGCAATGATGGACGTCGCCCCTTTTTTAAGCCGCTTGTATTTTGGCAGCACGCCCAGTTTTACGCGCTCCGAAAACACAAAACCCTCGCCGCTTACCTCCTGTTTTGCCTTCTCCCGTTCGAGATCATACCAGTGCGACACAGTCTCGGGGATAACGCATCCGTCATCAATAGGCTCAATGTCGTAATACTCGTTTATGCGCGCGCCGTTGCCGCACGCTTTGCACATTATCGTATCTCCCTCAGCAAGCATAGTATACAGTGCCCCGCATTTCGGGCAGAGGTAAAGCAAGTCGCCAAGGTTCTTTGCGGTCTCTCCGGACGAAACGAATTTTACTCTTGCCCGCTTGTTCCAGATATAGTCGTCGTGCGCAAGTTCCCTGTCTAATATGCACTGTATCTCGTCGGCGCTGAGGCAATTCAGCTGTTCGGGAGTAAACAGCCTGTCGACGGTTATCTCCACCCTGCCGGGGCGCGTGTCGAGACAGTGCTTGGTATTTGTAAGGTACCCGCCCGCTATCTTGGTGTAGTATACCGTTACCCCAAGGTGCTTCAGCAGCTTACCGCTGCCTATAGCGCACGGCTGGCTTCCTCCCGATATTGAGCTCATGCCCTCGGGGAAAAGGCAGACGCGCCCGCCCGCTTTGATCACGCGTATTATCTCCCGCGCGGCGTGGTAATCGGGCGTGAAGTTTCTTTTTGGTATCACCTGCATCAGCGAAAATATTGGGTATAGATGAGAGCGGAAGAATTCGTTGTAACCCACCACGTAATTGAGCCTGTGCGGCAGCACGGCGGGCGCCGTATAAAGATAATCCACGCGCGAGGAATGGTTGCTTATGAGTATATATGGGTTCTTGTCTTCCGAAGGCCTTACGTTAAACGTAAACGTTATACCGAGTTTCCTGTTAAAAAGTAGCCGCCATATATTAATAAGCAGCAGATAGATAATTGCGGGAGGCTTTTTCATATGCTTTCGTTCCAGTCGTTCCTGTAATGTAGGCTTCTCTCTCATGGCGCCTCCCGTAGTTATTGTTTTTTCAATTATAACATATTTCGACAAAACAAAAAGATTTTATCACAATTATCATCGATTAACTTAAGATAACTTGAAAGCAAATCGTCAGAATTGGAAAGATAACTATAATCCTCTATTTATCCCCTACAAATTTTCTATATGCATCAAAATGCTCTTGTATATTTTCAACTTCTTTTTTTATGATGTTTGATTTTACGTACTTTACCAGTATTGTTATATTGTTTATTATACTTTAAGATTTGATAGAACTCTCGATTTATTTATATAACCCTCTGTGAAACAACGAATCTGGTGATGTTGCAAAAATTTTAATTTTATCTATTATACTTTCAACTTTTTCTTTCTCTTCCTTTCATCATTCCTTAACTGGGTTAAGAAGTATGCTATATAACATTAATGAGGGATTTGTAATATTTCTTTTTAAAAATATATCTATAAATGTTGTATCACATACGTTTATAATAAAAAGAAAAAATACAACCCCATTATCAATAATGTAAATAGACTTATAATTTTTTCATTTGTAATTCCCCTTAAATTGTATTTGTCTATACCTTTAGTTATTTTTCTTCTCTATATCCGAATTCTCAATATATTCTTCAATTTCTTTGATTAATGCAGGCTCATCATTTGATTGATAGGGATTCTTTTCACCTCATCTTTTCCGAGCCCCCCATCATCCAGAATAACACATAAGTGTTTCTCCATTTTTTAAGTGTCTTTTGCTCCTTGTTGTACCGGACGGTCAAAAAAGGCTCGTCCGCCGCAACTTCCCCGCCGTCTCCCAAGTCATCGCTAATAGAGCTGCTTTCTTTGCCGATATCTTGATCGGCGGCTTCTATCACCGGCTGGTTTGCCGGTTCTCCGGCCTGTGGTTGGGCCGTATCAAACATAGTCAATCCTCCTTTCGGAATATATGTTTTATAATTCGACTCCCGCAACGGGTACGCGTTCCTGAACCCTCGCCGCCGCAGTTACCGGCCTTAACACTCCCGCCCGCCCGTCTGTTTTTATAGCGGCTGCCTTTACCCCTAGTTTTCCTGCACTGCTTTTAAGGCGACCGGCGTTACGCCCTTGCGCACACCTAAGCTTCTTCTCCGCTGTAGGGGCAGGTCTCCGCGCCCGCCCGTCTGTTTTTATAGAGCTGCATTTGTCCGCCCGCTTTTCCTGCACTGCTTTTAAGGCGACCGGCGTTACGCCCATGCGCGCATTTAAGCTTCTTCTCCGCTGTAGGGGCGGGTCTCCGCGCCCGCCCGCCTTCCCCTCTGCCGGGCTGCCGGGCTTCCGTACCTGCCTGCTCCCGCTTTAAAAAGCCATTAAATAAGCGCCAGGCAATAGAATACAGTTGCCTTTAACCGCCAGTTTTTCGCCACTAAAAAGAGACTGCCTTTTACAGCAGTCCCTTTATCACTAACCGGCGCTTTATTCAAGCGTCCGGGATCAACATTACACAGAGGTTTTCGCTGAGCCTTGCCTTAGATAAACCTTGACAGCGCCCCGAATATTCCTCCAATCACAGCCGCTATAACGGCGATATACAACCTAGCCTTGTTGTCTTCCTTCCTGGAGGTGTTTCTGACTATCTGGTCTATCTTATCTTCCAACCCCGCGAACCTCTGTTCGACCACATTGAACTTTCCACTCATTTGCATATCCAGCTTATCAACTTTTCCGTTCAACGTGACGTCCAGCTTCTCAATGTCTCCGTTTGCTTTCGTAAGTGCGTTGCAAAAGATACCCATCTCCTCTTTCAGATGGTCAATATTATCCTCTATTCTCGACAGGCGTTCGCTCTGTTCAGTCGTCATGTCACACCTCATATCCATGTTTTTCATTTGCGCTACTACATTATATGCAACGCTGTGAATACATGCACTTTATTTATAAAATATCATGCACAATGCGATAATGAATTCTTTCTCCGCCACTCAAGCCTCCAGAGGAGGCGGCAACCTCTGTCAGTAAGCGCTTGCCTTTTAAGCCTCCACCTTCGGGGGAGGTGGCAGGCGCTGCTAGTCAGCGCCTGACGGAAGGGGTTCATGCCTCCCGCTATACTTACCAATCAAGCCTCCACCCCGAGGGAGGCGGCATTCACTGTTAATCAGTGTTTGCTATAACGGGTATTCCGCTATGCTGCTCATTATCCCAGCCTCCACCTTTGGGGGAGGTGGCAGATGCTGATTTATCGGCATCTGCCGGAAGGGGCTTCATACATCTGGCTCCGCTCTCCATCCCAAGCCTCCACCTTCGGGGGAGGTGGCAGGCGCTGCTTGTCAGCGCCTGACGGAAGGGGTATTCCATGCATCTAACTATGCCTGCCGCTCAATCCTCCAATTCCGGGGAAGCGTCAATCATTGTCAGTCATTCCCTGCCGGAAGAGGAGCACCTCCCTGCACCGCCTCCATTATGGCCTGCACCGCTTCCCCAGGTATCTGTCCCTTATCCGCGGCAACTTTAAGCGCATTAAGTATCGCTGCCGCGTCCGCACCGCCTTGGGCAAGCTGCTCTGCCGCCTGCGCCGCCTCTGCGGGTATCTTCCCTGCCTGCGCCAACACCTGCAAAATCTTTACTATTTGTCCGGCCTCGCCCTCCTGCGCTTCAACCTGCTGGGTCTGCGTCTGCTGCCTCAAGCCTCCGCCTTCAGATGAATCGGCGGGCTCTGGGCCGACAGTGTTTGGTAACGGTCCCCCCTGTCCGCCTTCCTGTTGGAGCATTTCGGCCAGCAGCTCGTCTTTCATGGGAATATGCCCGTCCGGCATGCGCTCCAGGTACTGCTTAAAGCTTATCTTGCCGCCTCGCAGCAGGTTGTCAAGCGTCTGCAGCACCTGTATCTCGCTCCACATAGAGGACGGCCCCACGTCCACTCGCAAGTTCATCGTAAACCTTTCAAGCTCGCCTTCGGGTATCGGCACGAACACCCTCTGTCCGTTGTCCGTTACGGGTATCATCCTGCCCGCCCTGTAATAGTTCTTTATAAAGTCGAGCCATATGAGCCCCACGTCCTCTATAAACGAATAGAACCTCTCCTGCTGCGATTGCAGCGGCACCATCGCGGCGTCCCTTGTGGCTATAAACGCAGACGTGTTGTCGGGATTCCTTATGTTGCCCAGCGTTACGTCGTTCGCGCCCATCATGCGCATAGTGGTCTGCAGCGTTACGTCGAGGCCTCTCCACGCGTCGTAGGAGGTGACCGGCGGCGAGAGGTACTGTGCCGCCCCGCCTATATCGCCGTTCACCGCGATGGCCCCCGCTACCCTGTTGGTCCATTCCCTGATGCGCGTTCTGTCGTATATCACCTTCGGAAAGCTCGTCTGTACCTGCCCCAATTGCGCAAGCGCGAGTATCTTGTTGATAAATACCTGATTGGGTATCAGCCCCGTCACTTCCGCCGTCCCGTGACAGCAGTTCTTGCGCGTGTCCCAGTTCATCATCGCCACCGGATAGCGCGTAAGCCCCGTGTCCTTCTCGGGCTGCACTATTGCTCCGCGCACAGACTTCTCACACCATACGCGCCCGTCCTTCTTATACATTTTCAACAGCACGTTGCACTTTCCGGCGTCCTCGAGCTCGATCTTTCCCCTGTCGCCCGACATATACTCGTTGTCCTCGTCGGATACTATCTCCTCAATGTTTTCGCAGCCGTTCTTTTTGGCCTCTTCCCTCACCTTCCCAAGCAGCTCGCGAAACGCTATTATAATGTACGGCTGGCTCTGCACGTCAGGCGTATTAGGATTGCCCGGATAGTAGTTCACGTTGTCAATGAGCAGCGTATTGATATCGCCGGTCAGCGCCTGCCCCGTCCTTATGTCAGGGTCCCAATAAAAGTACTGCACGTAATCGCCCGTTATGGCCGCCTGCTTTAAGCCTTCCTTCGTCAGGTAGTCCATCTTTAAGCGCTCCCACAGCATATCGCAGTATGCGGATATCTGCCGTGCATATACGCTTATATCCTCCCCGTCGTTTACGCCCTCCGCGAAGAACGACATCTTTAGTCGCCTGTCCGTCACCGCCGCTATCTTCCACGCCGAAGCGTACCTTATGAAATTCACTACCGGAGTCGGCAGCCCTTCGTGCGGTATGCCCGCCCACTGATCCCCCGCGAAAAACCTCTCATTGAGATCCTGTCAATTATACTTACGCCTGTCATTCCGTATAACGTCGCGTGTCATAAATCGAATATTCCTTCTTTAAATTCCCAAATAATGTTTTATTCGCAGCACATATCACCAATAATAATAATCATTACTTTAGAGTTATTCTCAAGAATAATTTTAAAAATATATGAAAACATGGATGAAGTCATAGTTAATATTTGTGAAGATTCAAATGTTTGGTCACTAATAGATGAGAAAATGTCAGCTAATTAGAAATATTTTATATTATGGCTATTAGGATGAATCATCAATGACAAGTCCGTAAAATAGGCCAATGCCGGGTGTAGAATGTTGCCATAGTAACGGAAAAGGCGGAAAAGAGCTATGGCAGCGAAGAAACGTGTTGGGTTAATGGACATACAAAGACGATTTGATACCGAAGACGCATGCAGAGACTATCTGTTTAAGCTGCGATGGCCGGATGGATTTGTTTGTCCCGTGTGTGGATGCCGAGAGTATTATCACATTACGACGCGTCATAAATACGCGTGTAAAAACTGCCGATATCAGGCATCTGTAACAGCGGGAACTGTCATGAACAGGAGCCATCTTAGCCTTAGAACATGGATATGGGCCATATATCTGATGTCCCGCGATAAACGCGGCTGCTCAGCGATGCAGCTATCCCGTGTGCTTAATCTACCGTACAACACCTCATGGTTTCTGTTACACCGGATACGCCATGCGATGGCTGAGCGGGACAGTAACTATATGCTGGCAGGTATTGTGGAACTTGATGATACGTACTTCGGAAAGCCGAGGAAAGGCGGTAAAAGAGGCCGTGGAACCACAAAAACCAAGGTTGTGGTCGCAGTATCCAAGGACGAGGAGGGCAAGCCCAAATACGCGAAAATGCAGGTTGTCCCAGACCTGAAGGGTAAAACGATTGGCAAATTCGCAAAAGTCTGTATTGAAGAAGGTTCTTCTGTCGAAACAGATGCCTACCGCAGTTACCGAAAACCGTTAGCCGAAAAGTATCTGCACAAATATCAGATTTTTGATGCGGAGTCGGACATGCTTAAGTGGCTGCATACTATCATAGGTAATGCAAAGGCTTTTATATCAGGTACATTTCACGGGTTAGGGAAAAAACACATGCAGAGTTACCTTGATGAATACTGTTATCGGTTTAACCGCAGATACCTGGGTGGAGATATTTTCGTCAGATTACTTCTTGCAGTAACACGTTCTTCAACGTTGAGGTTTGCTGACTTAACTTTATAGCCTGAAAACATTAAAGGGAGAAAGCATATACTTTCTCTCATTTTTATTTTGAAATTCCATGGAAAATGCTTTTAAGAAGGGAGATTTTTTAGTCGATACACGCTTTCCAGCGAAGCTGACTTAAATAACAGCATATACTTTTTAGCGGCTTCAAAAGAGCCTTGAAAGAAGCTCTTTTATATGCGTTATCATTCATAGATATCCGCGTGCCATTCGCTGTGCAGAAATCCGCCGCCGCAGCCGATCGCGGCTTCTTCATATGTGATCTCCCTGCCTGCATCAAGTATCGCGTTATAATACGCAAGCCGCTTATCTATTTCGTTATGTATATTGCTGCTGCCGGAAAACTCCGACCCGTGGCCGGGCATAAGCAAATACTTGTCGTATCGCCTAAGCTTGCGGAGCGCGCCGGCGTGCCTTTGAATGCAGCCGGGGTCCGTTACGGGCAGCACCGGCTCCCCCTGCTCAGAGAAGATAAGCTCATCAGCTATATGCAGGTATTTCCCGTCAATAAGCGTAAGCAGCGTGCACGGCGAATGTCCCGGAAACGGAATCATGCGTACGGCATGCTCTTTGAAGGGTATAGTCTGCTCATCTTCTATCAACACCGAGGGGGTAAAGTAACGCCGCTCATCCTTTTCTGTCCATAATTCAAGCGTTTCGTTATAGCGGTTGCTGCCGTAGACTGTGACATCAGTCAGTACTTTTAAGCCCTCCATGTGGTCGTCATGGAAGTGGGATATTATGACGCCTTCTATGTTCCACCTACATTTGTTTATGTCTTCTAAAACCTGCTCGCACATAAATGCATAACCCGAATCGATGAGCAGTACGCTACCGCCTGAAGCGAGCGCGTATATATTAGTGCCGAATCTGTGCCCGGGCAGCGGCTCAAACATGTATCGGAACAGTCCCTTTGTAATCTCTCTTTTCAACATCGGCTTTACCTCGACTGTAATTATAATAGCCGCTCCGGCGGAATCGGCTGATTCAATAGATATAATGGAGTGTATTAATTAAAGTATAAAATTGCCTTTAGTCGGTCAGCGTGCGGCATCGCGCCCATGTAACATTATAGATTTATTGGCAGCGTATGTAAAGACGCTCCCGCAAAAGCATGTTTTAACAGGCTTTGCGCTGCTAACAAGAATGCCTGTATATCCCGATATAATATACAGCGAAGTTTTAAAGGATCAAAAGCATGAAAAAAGATAATGAAACAATAGATAACTTATTCCCCGTAAAGTCCGAAACTGTATTGTGCGTCAAGCATCATTTAAAACGCGTAACGGCTGTCCTGATGTCGCTGCTTGTCGCGTCTTCCGTAATGTCGGCGGGCATAACTAGCGCTTTTGCGGAAGGAGAAGAAACGCAGCAGCCTGTAAAGACGCAGCAGCAGGAACAGCCGGAAAGCGGGGAAATTAATGTAACGCAGTTCGGCGGAGCCGATTGCGTGGACGACCAGATAATAGTAAAGTTCAAGGAAACGGTATCGGAAGAAAGAGTTGCAAATACGCTGGATTCTGTGGAAAGCGGCGCATTACAGCAACTGCCTTCGGAAAACCTTGTCGTTTCCGAAGTGCCGGAAGGCGAAACGGTAGAGAGCTTTATAGAGACAATGGAGGCTATGCCGGAAGTCGAGTACGCGCAGCCTAATTACATATATACTTTATCCGAGCCCGGGCATATATCCGGCCCGGCTGCTTCAAGGCCCGCGGCGGCGGTGAACGACCCGTATGCGGGCCACCAGTGGTATTTAAACAAGATACGCGCGTATGACGCATGGAATATAACGATGGGCAGCCCGGGCGTGCGCGTCGCTGTGCTGGATACAGGCGTCGATATCGACCACCCGGACCTTGCAGGCCAGATTGCGGCTCAGGCGGACGTGGTGGATAACGACACAAGCGCGGACGACGATTACGGTCATGGAACGCACGTGGCGGGCATAATCGGCGCCATCGCCAACAACGGCATCGGCGTAGCGGGAGTGGCTCCGGGCGCAAAGCTGATAGCGGTCGACGTATTTATGACGTACATGGATAACGGCGTGCAAAGATGGGGCGCGCTTACGCTCGACGTAATAGAAGGAATAAACTTCGCGCTGAGCAACGGGGCGGACGTTATAAACTTAAGCCTCGGAAGCTACGACGACGACTACGCATTTGAAAGCGCCATAAACAACGCTGTCGCTAGCGGCGTACCCGTTATATGCTCGGCGGGCAACGACAACGTAAGCTATCCGCATTATCCCAGCGATTACGAGGCGGCGGTAAGCGTTATCGCGACCGGCTGGGACGACACGCGCGCCAGCTATTCAAACTACGGCGCTGAAAAGGATATAAGCGCGCCGGGCGGCGATACCCAGAGCTCTCCTGATAGCTACATACTGTCCACATATCCCGGCCAATACGCGTGGATGTGCGGTACGTCTATGGCTACTCCCGTAGTGTCGGGCGTGGCGGCTCTGATGCTGTCAGTAAACCCGTCCTTAAGCCCGGCTCAATTGAAGAGCATTTTATACGCCACGGCTGTGGAACTCGGCGCGCCAGGCAAAGATATCCAGTTCGGCGAAGGCCGCGTAGACGCATATTACGCGGTGGCGGCTGCGGCGGCTCCGGTACATGTTACGGGCATAGAATTAAGCAGCAGATCGGAAACCCTGTCGCCGGGCGGCTCGTTGACGCTGGGCGCAACATTGCATCCGGGCAACACGACGTTCCCTAAAATCATCTGGTCGAGCAGCAACTCGGGCGTGGCTGCCGTCGACAGTACGGGGAAAGTCATGGCAATGGGCGAGGGCAGCGCCATAATTACCGCGGCCGCGGACGGCGTTTCGGAGTCGTGCAGCATAACCGTCGCAAAGCCGCAATACACGGTAACGTTTAACAGCATGGGAGGCACACCGGTTCCTTCAGTATCATTAAGGGGCGGTGAAAGCATACCGTCGCCTCCTCGTATAATTAAGTAGCACATATACAGCACTATTTTGTATATGTCTTGTATAATGCATGCAGACGCTGTGGACTGGTTCCACCTCCTACCGCTCGACGGTTTGTCAAAGGCTCCAGCCACAGCTT
>JAEZIZ010000103.1 GCA_023415915.1 Bacillota bacterium
GGCGGCAACGATATCAACAAGATGCTCGATAAGCTGGAAATAAAGTCCGAATTTCACAACGGCCTTCGCGTAACGGACGAAGCCACGATGGACGTCGTACAGATGGTGCTTATGGGCAAGATCAACAAGGATATAGTTTCGCAGCTTGGCGTCGCGGGCGCAAAAGCAATCGGCTTATGCGGCAAAGACGCGGGTCTAATAGAAGCCGAGAAACTGGAATCGGACGACGGGTGCGATCTTGGGCAGGTTGGCAGGGTAGCGAATATCAACACAAAGCTGCTCGGCGTGCTCACGCAGGACGAGTATATACCTGTAATCGCGCCTATAGGAGTGGGCAGGGACGGCGAAAGCTATAACATAAACGCCGATACCGTCGCGGGTGAACTTGCAGTGGCTATAGGAGCCGAAAAGCTGATATTCCTTACCGATACGGACGGCATTTACCGCGTACCCGGCGACCTTTCTACGCTGATATATGAGATTTCCGTCTCCGAGGTAATGGAGCTGATAGATAAAGGCATTATTTCCGGCGGTATGCTGCCCAAGGTTTACGGCTGCATAAAGGCGGTAAAAAGCGGCGTTAAGCGTACGCATATCTTAAACGGCACTATACCGCACCCGATACTGCTCGAGATATTCACCGATACCGGAATAGGCACTATGGTAAGGGAGTAAAGATATGAAACTGGAACAGATAACAGAGCTCGAAAACAAGTATTATTCCCCCGTGTTCAAGCGGCAGAACGTCTGCTTTATAAAGGGCGAGGACGTATACCTTTATGACACCGAAGGCAAGCGGTATACGGATTTTCTTTCGGGCATAGCCGTATGCTGCCTCGGGTATTCGGATGAAGGATATAAGCGCGCTCTAAAAGACGCAATTGACAACCTGATGCACACGTCTAATATATTCTACATCGAAGCGCAGGCAAAGCTTGCAAAGCTCATATGCACGGCGACGGGATATGACAACGTATTCTTTTCGAACAGCGGCGCGGAGGCGGTGGAAGGAGCGCTAAAGCTCGCCCGCAAGTACCATCACGCCGCGGGCAGAGAGCGCACGCAGTTTGTCACTATGAAACACAGCTTTCACGGGCGCACGCTTGCAACGCTTGCCGCTACGGGACAGCAGAAGTTTCACGAGGCGTATAAGCCGCTTTTGAATTCGTTCATGTACGTAGAGCCAAACGATATTTCAGCACTTAGTAAAGCCGTAAGCGAAAACACCGCCGCAGTAATAATAGAGCCTATAATAGGCGAGGGCGGCATAATACCCATAACTCCCGAATACTTCAAGGCGGTGCGCGCAGCTTGCGACCGCTGCGGAGCTCTTATGATAGCCGACGAGATACAGACCGGCATGGGCCGCACAGGCTCGCTTCTTGCCTCCCCTTCGCTGGGCGCAAAGCCCGACGTGGTCGTGCTGGCAAAGTCGCTCGGTGCCGGCATGCCTATTGGCGCGTTCCTCGCGCTCGGCAAGGCGGCTTGCGCGTTTGAGCCCGGCGACCACGGTTCTACGTTCGGCGGCAACCATCTCGCGTGCGCAGCGGCGTATTACGTTACCGATAAGCTCGTTTCGACGAACCTGCTTTCGCACATATCCGAAGTAGGCGCGTATTTTATCGACCGGCTAAATGCATTAAAATTACACTGCCCCGCCATAACCGACGTTCGCGGCAAAGGGCTGATGCTGGGCTTGGAGTTTGCGGACGGTACGTCCGCAAAGGATATACAGCAGCGCCTTCTTTCCAGCGGCTTTGTGGCGGCTACCGCGGGCGCAAACGTGCTGCGTTTTCTGCCTCCTTATGTGATACAGCGCAGCCATATAGACAGCCTCATAGAGGTATTGAAGAAACTCTTATAAGCAACAGGAGAACACATGCCCAAAAGAACGGATATCAGCAAAATAATGGTGATAGGCTCGGGGCCGATAGTAATAGGCCAGGCCGCCGAATTCGATTATTCGGGCACTCAGGCGTGCAAAGCCCTTAAGGAAGAGGGCTTCGAGGTAGTGCTTATCAACTCCAACCCCGCGACAATAATGACGGACGAGGAGATGGCCGACAAGGTTTACATCGAGCCGATAACGCTTGAGGTGGTGTCCTCTATACTGCGCACGGAGCGGCCTCAGGGCATAATCGCCACGCTGGGCGGCCAGACCGGCCTTAATATGGCAGTGGAGCTTGCGCAGAGCGGCATACTCGACGAGCTCAACATAGAGCTGCTTGGCACGCCGCTCGAATCGATAAAACTGGCGGAAGACCGCGAGCTGTTCAAGGAAACGATGGAGAGCATAGGCGAGAAGATAGCTAAAAGCCGCATAGCCTGCAGCGTGGACGAAGCTGCGGCGTTCGCGGACGAAGTGGGATTTCCCATAATTGCGCGGCCCGCCTACACATTGGGCGGCACGGGCGGCGGCATAGCGCTCGACATTAACGAGCTTAAGGATATCACGGCAAAGGGGCTCTCGTTTTCCATCATAGGACAGGTGCTGCTCGAGCAGAGCGTCGCGGGATATAAGGAGATAGAATACGAGGTAATGCGCGATGCGAACGACAACTGCATAGTCGTCTGCAACATGGAAAACCTCGATCCGGTGGGCATACACACCGGCGACAGCATAGTCGTCGCCCCGTCGCAGACGCTGTCCGACAAGGAATACCAGATGCTGCGCTCTGCGTCTATAAAGATAATACGCGCGCTGAAGATAAGAGGCGGGTGCAACATACAGTTCGCGCTCTCCCCTGACAGCTTGGAATACGTAGTCATAGAGGTCAACCCGCGCGTCAGCCGTTCTTCCGCGCTCGCAAGCAAGGCGACGGGATACCCCATTGCCCGCGCAGCCGCCAAGATAGCCGTAGGCTTCGGACTCGACGAGATAGCGAACCCGATAACGGGCGAAACGAGCGCGTGCTTTGAGCCGGCGCTCGACTATGTAGTGACAAAAGTGCCGCGGTGGCCTTTTGACAAGTTCGTAACCGCTACGCGTACTCTCGGCACGCAGATGAAGGCGACGGGCGAGGTAATGGCCATAGGCCGCAACTTCGAAGAATCGCTGCTCAAGGCAATAGACAGCCTTGACGTTAAGCTCGACTACCAGCTCGGCATGAAGACTATAGCGCAGTGGACGGACGAGCAGATTGAAAACTCGCTGCGCACCCCTGACGACGAGAGGATATTCGTCATCTCCGAAGCATTGGAGCGCGGGTACAGTGTCGAGGAAATATGCAGTATAACCAAGATAGACAAGTTCTTCGTATCGAAGCTTGAAAACATAGTGAGCCTCGCGAAGCAATTAAAAACGCATACGGTAAATACGCTTCCGCAGGAGCTGTTGTACACATGCAAGCGCTTCGGTTTCGGGGACAGCTATATAGCGAACCTTATAGGTACGGATGAATACAGCATAAAAGCGCTTCGCGTCAAGTGGGATATGCGTCCCACGTATAAGATGGTGGACACCTGCGCGGGCGAATTCGAGGCGAAGACGCCTTATTACTATTCGTGCTACGACAGCGGAGACGAGTCGAAGGACAGCGGAAGGAAAAAGGTCGTTGTGCTCGGCTCGGGGCCCATACGAATAGGCCAGGGCATAGAGTTCGACTATTGCTCGGTGCATTCCGCGATGGCGCTCAAAGCGCTGGGCTACGAGTCGATAATAATCAACTCCAACCCTGAGACGGTGTCAACTGACTTTGATACGTCCGACAAGCTGTATTTTGAGCCGCTCACTAAGGAATGTGTGCTCGACATAATAGAGCGCGAGAAGCCGGAAGGCGTAATCGTGCAGTTCGGCGGGCAGACGGCCATAAACCTCGCCGCGCCGCTCGCACAGGAAGGCGTAAACATACTCGGAACGCCGGTTGACGGCATAGACAGGGCGGAAGACAGGGAGCGCTTCTTAGAGGCGCTGGTTAAACTTGATATACCCATACCCCCCGGCGCAACTGCGTATTCACAAAACGACGCTCATAAAATAGCGGCGCGTATCGGCTATCCCGTGCTTGTGCGGCCTTCTTACGTGCTAGGCGGACGCGCAATGGAGATAGTGTACGACGAGCAGGAGTTAAAGGAATACATGACGTACGCCGCCAAGGTGTCGCCTAAACACCCGGTGTTGGTGGATAAGTATATAAACGGCAAAGAAGTCGAGATAGACGGCATATGCGACGGCAGCGACGCGCTGATAGTAGGCGTTATGGAGCATATAGAGCGCGCGGGCGTACATTCAGGCGACAGCTTTGCGGTATACCCCACCCAGACGCTTGTACCTGAAACAAAGCGCACCATTGTGGATTACGCGGTGAGGATAGGCATAGAGCTTGGCATAAAGGGGCTTTACAACATACAATTCGTAATAGACCGCGAGGGCGGCGTTTACGTACTGGAGGTCAATCCCCGTGCCAGCCGCACGGTGCCTATACTTTCCAAGGTGACGGGCGTTCCTATGGTAAGGCTTGCGACGCGCATAATGATGGGCGAGGCGCTCATAGGCATGGGATACGGCACCGGCTTTTACAAGGAAAGCAAGCTTGTTACCGTAAAGGCCCCCGTGTTTTCGTTCTCGAAGCTTACTACCGTGGATATATTCCTTGGGCCAGAGATGAAATCCACCGGAGAGGTAATGGGCACGGACACGACGTTCCTCGCTGCGCTTAAAAAAGCTTTCGCGGCGTCGGGCATACGGCCTCCGCAAAAAGGAAAGCCCGTGCTGTTCTCTATAACGGACAGGGATAAGCACGAGGCGAGCGAATGCGCCCGGCAGATGATAGACTTAGGATTCAGCGTCGCGTGCACCGACTTTACATACGAGAGCTTTTCCGAGCTCGGCGTTAAGTGCAGCCTCATTTCAAAGAGAAACGTGATAAAAGCGCTGAAAAACCGCGAGGTTTCGATGGTCATCAATACGCCGACAAGAGGAAAGCAGCAGGCGCGGTTAGGGTTTGTGCTGCGACGTACGGCTATGGAGTTCAACGTACCGTGTATAACGTCTATGGATACATTAAAAGCACTGCTGAGCGTGATGTCGGCTGAGTATATAGAAGAGCATTATATACCGCTTGGCGGATACAAAAAATGACTGATATTAAGGAGTAGAATATGGACCTATTATATTATAAACCGGAAAAAGAATTCACACAAAAACACCTGCTGCGCCTTGCCGACTACAGCAGGGACGATATACTGCAAGTTTTGAGCCTCGCGCTTAAGCTCAAGAAGCAGATGAAAGAAGGCCTGCGCCCCCCGCTGCTCGCGGGCAAGATACTCGCGATGATATTCGCGAAGAGCTCGACGCGCACAAGGGTGTCCTTTGAGGCGGGCATATACCAGCTCGGCGGCACAGCGCAGTTTTTAAGCGCCAATGACATACAGCTTGGCCGCGGCGAGCCTATATCCGATACTGCCAAGGTGCTCTCGCGCATGGTGGACGGCATAATGATACGCACTTTTGCGCAGAGCGACGTTGAGGATTTGGCAAAGTACGGCAGTATACCCGTGATAAACGGCCTTACCGATCTGCTTCACCCCTGTCAGGTGCTTGCCGACCTTATGACGTATTACGAATATAAAGGCAGCTTTAAAGGCAAGCTCGCGTTTATTGGCGACGGCAACAACGTAGCCAATTCGCTGCTCGTAGGATGCTCGAAGCTCGGCCTCGACATATCGGTGGCGTGCCCGGAAGGGTTTGAGCCGGACTCGGGTGTGCTTGAGGCGGCGAAAAAAGCGGCAGAAGAAAGCGGAGCGCGAATAGTGATAACGCGCGACCCGGATGAGGCTGCAAAAGGCGCGACCGCCGTATACACCGACGTATGGGCAAGCATGGGCCAGGAAGCGGCCGCCGCTGAGAAATACAAACACCTTGCTCCATACCAGGTAAACGAACGGCTGATGTCGCTGTGCGCTGAGGACGCCATATTCCTTCACTGCCTGCCCGCACACCGCGGCGAAGAGGTGACGGCAGGCGTAATAGACGGCAAATGGAGCGCAGTGTTTGACGAGGCGGAAAACAGGCTGCATGCTCAAAAAGCAGTAATGGTGCTGCTGATGCAGGACAGGTAAGAATCATGGAAAGCATAGTATTTAAGAAAGCGGCGCCCGCGGACGTTGCAGAGGTAAAGCGCATAACGAGAAAAGCGTTTGAGGCTTACGCGAAAGAAATACGTCATACTAACGTACAGGCGCTGCGCGAGTCGGATGAAGAGATACTCAGCGATATTGAGCATAAGCACGTTTATATATGTACGGTGGACGGAGAAACGGCGGGAGCCGTGCGGTTCGAGGTGTTAAAGGACGGCATAGCGTATCTTTCGCGGCTCGCGGTCGACCCCGGGATTCAGTCTATAGGCATAGGCGGGCTGCTGCTTGAAAAGGTGCGGCAGGAATGCGCCGCGCTGGGCGTGCGCGCCATAACGCTGCATACCGCGAGCAGGATGCGCTCCACCGTCGCGTTTTATCTCAAGAACGGATACTACATACATTCCATAACCCGCGATAAGGAGTATATACGCGCGTTTATGGTAAACGAGCTCGTCGAAATGGACGAGATGTACGACTATGAAAGCATCGTCGGCAAGAGATAATTATTTAAGCTAATATCAACGTAATGTAGCGCAGCGTTTGTCTGATAAACAACTAAGTATCGATATATAATTAGCTATGGATTATGCAAGCTCCCAAACTCCACGGGGGCTGATTTCTTTTGCTTCATCTTCCGGCTTTTTCTCAAAGCTGTCGCTGCCCAGCGAATATCATATTGCCAAGTGTAAAAAAGGGTTTTTGATGCTCTCAATTCTTGTTCGTAATTATCCCATACATACTTACAAACATCCACTATATTGCCTTTTCCTCAAAGATTTTTAAGAACTTTTTCGAGGATATCCGGCAAATCAGATTTAACCATAATAACTACTCCTTATATTGATTTTTCTCACTTGAGTGTAATAATTGAAGATATGTTCCAATATATTGTTTCTTTTTACCAGATTATATATTAACAAAAAGCACTTGTAAATAAAGATAATCTGTATGGAACGTCCCCTGCCGTTTAACTCGCAGGGGTATGTCATTCCAGTTATTTAGATAATATCAGTTTATTGTGATATGAATCTGGGGTTTCTCCTCTACCCACCCCTCATCCGGCGCTTCGCGCCACCTTCCCCCTAGGGGGAAGGCATAGAGTGACGATACTCCCCATTTGTGATTCCGAGCTTGCGAGGAATCCCATGGAGAATGCTTCAAAGAAGGGGATTCTTCATTCGTTACACTCCTTCAAACGAAGTTAACTTGAATAACAGCATATACTTTATCGACACTCTAAAAGGACGGCTATGCAGCCGTCCTCAGACTGTCAAAAAAGCCAGCGTAGAGCTGGTTTTTTTGGTACAATGAAATAGGGTGATTGAGGTTGCTTAACAAGAATGAAGAGAACAGAAAAACACTTGAGATCGTGAATCTGGATGATTTA
>JAEZIZ010000112.1 GCA_023415915.1 Bacillota bacterium
TAAATCATCCAGATTCACGATCTCAAGTGTTTTTCTGTTCTCTTCATTCTTGTTAAGCAACCTCAATCACCCTATTTCATTGTACCAAAAAAACCAGCTCTACGCTGGCTTTTTTGACAGTCTGAGAGCGCGCAAGCGGCGCGCTCTTTGCCTTTTAGTTTCTCATTATGTGAACCGGCTTATTTAAAACACTCTTCTTGCGCAGACGAAGTGCGACTTCCAGTAGGACGTAGTGCACGAGCGCAACACTACTTTGCCTGCGCCGGACGATGCGTCTATCATCTGTCCGTTGCCTACGTATATGCCCACGTGGTGCGGCTTAAAGTATATTATGTCGCCGGGCTGAAGATCGCTCATGCTCGAAATCTTTGGAAACGAACTATCCCTCCATCCCGCGGAAGTCATATATCTTATTTTGTAGCCTACGCTGTTGAGGCAGTAGTATACGAATCCCGAGCAGTCGAACTGGTTCGGGCCTTTGCCCCCGCGCACATACTTCGAGCCTTGCAGCGTCTTTGCGAACTCGATAAGAGCGCTGACAGACGCGCCGTCCGGATTGGGCACGAACGTAGGCTTGCTCGGTGGAGGATCCGCAGAACCCGAGCCGGAACCTGAACCGCCCGAACTTGTACCCGGTTTCGAGGTTTTGGCCGGAGGTTTGGGCTTAGGCGCTTCTTTTGCGTCTTCCGAGAAAAGTACTTCCCGTGTCATCGAGCCTACCGAACCGTCGGCGGTCAGCCCGTTTCTCTTCTGAAAATCCTTAACGGCCTTTTCCGTGTCGGTGCCGAAATAGCCGGAGGCTTTTGATTTAAGATACCCGAGCTCCTTAAGACGGTCCTGAAGGAGTTTGACGTCCGATCCCCTGTCGTCAAGCTTTACAGTGTAAGGTTTTGCGTCGCTTGAAAACAGCGCGGTCAGAGTTTGAGCGCCGGCAAGGCCGTCCACCTGAAGGTTGTGCTTCCTCTGGAAAAGCTGAAGCGAATAAGCTGTGATCGGCCCATAATAATCCGTCGGTTCGTCGGGCTCCATATAATCCAGCTCCATAAGGCGCTGTTGTATCTCTATTATCCTTACGTCGTGGCATCCGGGCACAAGATCGGGTATATCGGGCGCCGTCGTCGGTATTGGCGTTGGGGAAGGCGTATTTGAAGGTTCGGGCGTTTTGGAAGGCTCGCTGTTAAGGCCGGTTTCTGCGCCGCTTACCCCGCCCTTAATGCTATCGGCAACGTTCAAGGAAACGTATTGAGGGGTTGTTTCGGGCGTTTCGCTGCCTGCAGCCGTTTCGTCGTTCGATGCGTATACGTTGTTGCCTTTGCCGGGTAAAGATACGGAAAGTACTACGGTAATCAAAACAACCAAAGCGCAGGCGCTTATAATTACCCGCCTGTCTTTCCATAAAGGCTTTTTATTTGCGTTAACACGCGACTCGGCCGCGCTTTCGCTGACCGGCTTGCCGGGCGAAATCTGCTTGCTTTTGCCGCGGTTTTTAAGCTCCATCCTGCTGGTCACAGGCTTGGTTTTGTCTTTGATATTTGCGGTTTCTTTGGATCGCAGAGATTTTTTATATGCTACCCTTAAGCGCTTGACAATATTACGCTTGGCTTTAACCAGCGGATATATAGCTTTTATTATAAATCTGCACACGGCGATCAGGGTTTTTTTCATTAGCTATGCCTCATAGATTTTTGTCGGGTGTAACACTATTGTAACATTCGTAATTTATTAATAATATTATACAATGAAACGGCGATTATGCAACCCCTTTTTATATATTACAATAAAAACCCAATCAAATCAAAACTTTTAGTCAAAACGAAGCATAAAAGGGCGAAAACGGGGTCTGCGCAAGCCGTAAGGCTTGACAGGTGTAAGTAAAGCCGCATATCATGCATCGCTACGATACTTTTCCATCAGATGCCTGAAAATCTCCGCGGACGAAGGCGGCGTATAGGTTATAGCGTTTGCTCCGGCTGCTATAGTATTCATAATCGTTTCGTCGTCAGGCCCGCCGGTAGCTATTATGGGCACATAAGGGAAGTTTTCGCGTATCTTCTTTACGACGGCTGCAGTTTTGGCCGCGCAGGAGACATTCAATATCGTCGCGCCCGATTCCAGCCTTTGCCCGATATCCGTATCAGCCGTAGCTACGGTTACGACTACAGGTATATCTATCCTGTCGGTCAGCCGCTTTACTATATCGTTGGTAGTCGGCGCGTTTACCACAACGCCTATTGCTCCCTGGAACTCCGCGTCCATAGCAAGATTAACCACTCGCTTGCCCATCGTCGTCCCCCCGCCTACGCCGCAGAACACGGGCACGTCGCTGGCAGTTATTATAGCATGCGTTATTATAGGCTGAGGCGTAAACGGATAAACGGCCATTACGGCGTTCGCGTTACAGTTCTTTATAAGCGCGACGTCTGTCGAAAAAAGCAGCGACTTTATCAGTCTGCCGAATATCCTTATGCCGCTCGCGTTGTTTATCACTTCCGGAACCTTCACCATGTGCTTGCGCAGGTTTCCGTATATTTCAGGCGTTACGCTATCTGGCATACTTCCTCCTGTTATCCGTTATTACTCGGGATTTTTAACTTCAGCAAGACTAAATAAAGCTATACTCTAAAAGAATACCACAAGCGCGCCAAGAATCAACTGTTGAAAATTGAGGATTGTTGTATATATACGTCGTAATCTCTTTTGCTGAAGCAAACGAAATAAACTTTTTGAAGAACACTTGGCGGATTTTTTTCAAGCATGCGCTTTACCGAGCCGCACGCTACCGCCGTCGCCTTTCCAATGGGATATCCGTATACGCCGGTGCTTATCGACGGGAACGCTATGGTCTTCGCGCCGTTGTTTACAGCCGCCTCAATCGATTTGACATAGCAGGATTCAAGCAGCGCCGCTTCGCCCGCACCGCCGCCCTTCCATACGGGCCCGACGGTATGCACTACCATTTTGCACGGAAGATTGTAAGCACCGGTTACTTTTGCGTCTCCTGTAGCGCACCCGCCAAGCTTGGCGCACTCTTCGAGAAGCCCTTTCCCGGCCGCCCGGTGTATCGCGCCGTCCACGCCTCCCCCGCCGAGCAGCGAGTTATTGGCCGCGTTGACAATAGCGTCCGTATTCAAAGTCGTTATATCCGCTATTATTATTTCAATCCTTTCGCTTAAGGCTCCTGCCACGTTAACGCCCTCCCTGCAAAAAGCATTAGCACCAGTTTTGCAAAAACTCCTCCGCAACGGAATCTTGCCGCTTAAAATACCGGCTGCGGGTACGTATAAATATCCCCTTTATAGTTGCGCATTACAACTTCGCTGTTGTTAATTGCAATTATATATTCGGGATTAATTGGGACTTTTCCTCCCCCGTGCGGCGCGTCTATTACAAACTTCGGGATAGCGTATCCCGATATATACCCGGTGAGTTCGCGTATTATCTCTATGCCCGTTTCCACATTGGTGCGGAAGTGCCCAAGACCCCGGCTTAAGTCGCACTGGTAAAGATAATATGGCCGTACGCGCGCCTTAACGAGCCTAAGCAGCAGCTCTTTCATAATATACGGGCTGTCGTTTATACCTTTGAGCAGCACGCTCTGGTTGCCCAGCGGTATGCCTGCGCCCACGATATCCGAACACGCCTTTACCGACTCGGGAGTAAGCTCTTTTGGGTGGTTGAAGTGGGTGTTTATCCATATCGGATGATAGTTTTTAAGCATTGAGAGCAGCTCGGGAGTTATGCGCATCGGCAGCACCACGGGAACCCGCGTACCAATGCGTATTATTTCTACGTGCTTTATCCGCCTTAGACGGGATATTATGTTTTCCAGCGCCGAATCGCTCATTGTAAGCGGATCCCCGCCCGATATAAGAACGTCGCGTATCCGCTCGTTTTTAGCTATATACGATACTGCGGCTTCAATCTCGTGCCTCGTTATGACCCTGTCCTCTTCCCCTACCGTACGCCGTCTCGTGCAATGACGGCAGTACATTGCGCACGTATGCGTTACGAGAAAAAGCACCCTGTCCGGATAACGGTGAACGATATTCGGCACGGGGCTGTCGCGCTCTTCGGCGAGAGGGTCCGTCATCTCGCAGGGCAATACATTGGTTTCGTTTATCGTGGGCACAGCCTGCATTCTTATAGGGCATTTAGTGTCTGCAGGGCTCATCAAAGATGCGTAGTAAGGCGTTATAGCCATACGGAAGATGTTCAGGCAATATGAAATGTCCTGTTTCTCTTTTTCGCTTAGATGTATAAACTTCTCAAGTTCTTTTACGGTAGTTATCCTGTTTTTCAGCTGCCATTTCCAGTCATACCACTCGGCGCCGGGAGGCTCGGGAGCTTTCAGCCTATAAAAATTGGAGCTCATATTCTTTACCTCTTTTTCCACCCCATCAAGCCTTACGGCTTGCTGGGGGCTCCGGACTTCCACCCCATCAAGCCTTACGGCTTGCTGGGGGCCCCGGATTCAAAACATAATTAAAACCATATCTTTTAAACGCGCTTTCAAGCACTGCGCGCACCAAAGAATCATAATCAATTCCGTTGAACTCGGCGATCATAGGAAAGTCGCTGTAACCGGGAGCGAGTCCGGGCAGCGGATTGATCTCTATAAAATACGGTTTGCCGTCTTCGGAAAGGCGAAAATCCACTCTTGAAAAATCCCTGCACTGCAATGTATTATAGACCTTCTTTGCCATGCCCATCATTTCAGCTTCCGCCTCCGGGCTTATTTTCGCGGGGCACTCATACCTAATTAGGCGCTTGTAATCCTTTTTTACATTAAAGCTATAAATGTTGTATCTGCTTTGCTTGTCAATATAAATTATCTCCATCGGCGGAAAGACGCGCATATCGCTTCCGTTGCCCAATATGCCCACGGTGAACTCGCGCCCGTGTATATACTCCTCGACAAGCATGTCCTGCCCGTAAAGCCTGAAATTTTCCTCGAGAAGCGCGTTTAGCTCGTCGTTACCCGACACTATCGCAACATCAGAAATGCCTTTGCTCGACCCTTCGGCATTCGGCTTAACGATTACGGGAAACTTTGCGCAGCGCACAGGCTTTTTATTCTCTTTTGATACGACAAAATACTTCGGCGTGCGTATGCGGTATGATGCAAGCAGCCGCTTTGTAAGCGCCTTGTCAAGCGCTATGCATAATGTGGTTTCATCGGAACCTGTAAAAGGAATGCGATAATAGTTAAGAATGGCTGGCACTTCCGCCTCGCGGCCTCTTCCCTGGATTCCTTCCGCAATGTTGAAAACGATATCCACCGTGTGCTGGGCAAGCAATGCCGGCATTTGCTCGTCTGCTTCCATGAGCAGTACAGTAAGGCCTGCGCCCTCAAGCGCGCTTTTAATTGCTAATACTGTTTCTATGTTGTCATACTCGGCTTCGTTGTCGGGCGCTTGTGAAACTACGTTTTTCTTGAGGTTAAACGTTAGTCCAATTCGCGGAGGGCAAGGAGGTTGGGAAGATTCCTCCATCAATTACACCATCCTTATTAGTGTCACTTTTTGTATTTTTCTTTGCAAGTTTATGCTCAAATAAGGCAAATGTCAATATAAAAAAACGGAAATTAAAAATTTATTTTCAATCGAATATCTGTTTGATTTTATGGTGCGAATGCTACCTGTAAAGGCTCTGAAAGCTTTCGCCGTCTGCCTTGCGCCCGCCGGGCTTTTGGCGCATAACACTTATTAGCCATGCCGCGTCCTCCCTGCCTACGCAACGAATAATAAACAATATTATCGTATAAATTGCCGCCATTAGGGCTATCTTAAGGGCAAGATAAAGCCATGAGGGCTCTGCTAAACTAATCAGCTTTGACAGCGCCTTTACGGCAAGGCCTGACGCCAGTACGGCCAGCAGGGGTTTAATAACAAACGCTAAATAGTCCAGCTTTGCTTCGCTCACAAAAAGCAGATGCCTTATACTTAAAAAAGCGTTCAGCATAGTGCTTAAATAGTATATCGCGATATAGGCGAAAAAGCCGTATTTCGGTATGAGTATAAGTATCAGGCCTATCCTTAACGTATAATCGAGTATGTTTATCTTTAGCGTTTTCATCTGCTGGTTTAAGCCGTTCAGCATCGAATCCACTATAAAATCGAGATATATGAGCGGCACGAGAGGAGCAAGAAGCATAATAAGCAACGCCGCATCCGCGTTTTGATATATAAGCATGCCGAAATCCCTGGAAAACGCTATGAATATTCCGCTGAACAGCAGCGAAAGCATTACGGTATACTGGAATACCTTTAAGAACATCTTCTTAATCCTTTGTGCGTTTTGGAGTGAGTACGCTTCGGATATCTCGGGCAGCAGCAGCGCCGATACCGCGGTCAGAAACGAGGACGGGAAAAGCAGCACGGGCATAGCCATACCGATGAGGCCGAACCGTGAAAGCGCCTCACCTTCCGAGTGCCCGTTCCGCCTCAAGCCGGAAGGTATCAGTATGTTTTCCGCGGTGCGAAGGCCGGCGCGCAGATACGAACTCGCTGCTACGGGGACGGATATGCTCAATATCCGGCGGTTTATGTCTTTCTCCCTTTTTACAGCGAGAGCCGACCTTGCTCTCTCAAACATATAAAATACGAAGCCGTACCCGCACGATAATATCTCGGTCATCGTAGACGATACGGCTATTGCGAGACAGGAATATTCAAGCCCTCTTGAAGCGAACGAATCGATTATCGCTAGCACTATCGCAAGCTGGGCGCCCTGCTCGAATATCATCTGGCTTGCGGGTATCATTATCTTCCTCACGCCGTAAAAGTACCCGCGCAGGCACGACGAAAGCGCCATAAACGGCAATCCAAAGGAGAGCGTTTTAAGCGATATCACGCTTCTTGAGTCCCCCAGCAGAGACTTTCCTATAAAGCCGGAAAACGCAAACAGTAAAAACCCTATTGTAAGCCCCGTAAACAGGCTGAAAGCCGCCGACCTGCGAACCACGTTGTACATGTACCTGTATCCGCTGATTGCTATCGATTCGGCGGTAAGCCGCGATACGGCAATGCCTATGCCCGACGACGCCATAGTGGCCGCGAGAAAGTAAACGGAAAATGTCAGCTGATAGAGCCCTACGCCCTCGGCTCCTATCCTGCCCGAAAGGAACGCGATGAAAAACAAACCTACGACGCGCAGCAGCTGGGTGGTCAGCGTCAGCACGACTGCGTTTGTAAAAAAAGTACGTTTCATTCGCGCCACACCCGTATGTCAATCGACCAAAAAGTTTTTTCTGAACAGATCAAATTGAGCGAAAAATGTGCTGTTGCACTCTATAAAGTCCAAAAATACCGATATGCACCCGAGAGTCTCGTTGCTTATCGTATGCTCGGTTTTTTCCGTTTCCTCAAGTATATTGGATTCCTTTACGCCAAGCGCCCGCAGAAACTTTTCTATGGTGTTGTGGCGTAGCAGCAGCGAAGCCCCCGCCTGCTTGCCCTGCTCGGACAGCTCGAGTATTCCGTACTTCTGATAATTGACCAGCTTCAAGGCGGCGAGCTTTTGTACCATACGGGTAGCAGCGGGAGGCTGTACGTTGAGAGCGCCCGCAAGCTCGTTCATGCGCGTATAGCCCTTTGCCTTCGACAGCCTGTATATCATCTCGAGGTAATCCTCCATAGAGGCAGTAAGGCGCTTGTCTATCCTGCTCATATATTCTCTGAACGTATAGAAATTCTGATCCATATATACAATTTCTCCTGTATATTATCTATATTTCTTAATCACAGGAAAAATACTTTATCCGCCGCAATATCAGTATGGATATAGGGTTTCGAACAAAGCAAAGCGCAGCATAAAAAACTCCTGATCTATTGTATGGAAGCTGACCGGCTTCCGGGCAAATAGAAAAAGAGTATAAAATGGCTGCTAGTAAAACTTTTTTTAATATGATTATACTACATTTTATAAAAAGCGGTACAATGCAAAAAAGCCCGCGATTAAAGGGCTTTCTGGTGCCGAAGACCGGACTTGAATTATATTGTATATGGTTTTCTGGGGTAAACATGAGTTAAGGGCGGACGAAAGCCCGCGTAGATACAGGGGTTTTCACTTTGCATAGTAAAAGAAGGTAAACAATAGTAAAGTTTTATAAGGGTAAAAATAAGGGTAAAAAATATAATAAAGGGTAACTCTTTATGCACGTTTTAACAGGCTGAGTAAGCCTGTTTTTACGTTCCCCGGCAAATCAAAAAATAAGCGAGGATTACGTTGATTCTTTAGATATTTAATACAGCAGATTAATTGAGCAGCAAACAAAACTCGCTTTTTTCAGAAACGTACGATATAACGAAAAGAGCCTCAGTTATGGAAGCTCTTTCGCGCTTTATAGTTTATGCGTTGCTTTTCTCGCGGCCACACAAAGCCACTTTTGCGCTTATATGTACTGTCCTCGTCGTTAGCTCTGCATTTCGAAGTTTTTTCTTACCTCATTTATTGCGGCGTTATAGCCCGCTTCAAAACACATCTGTAATATTTCTGTTTGGAAATCAGGGGAATACTTTACTATCCACCAGAATAGACTTCCTGTAATATCATAGTCTGGTGCGCCATCACGGCCAGTCAGCTTGTAGTAGTGGTCAAGCCAGATTCGCCCAATAATATCATACATTCCAATATTCTCAATGGGCGGAATAAATACAGCCTTATCCCTGATTTCAGCGCACTCAATATTGTTTTGTTTGTCCATACATTAGTCCTCCATACAAATTTATCATTTGACAGCGGCCCTCTATCTGATATAATCCGAAACAAGATAGGGTTTGCCCCTGTCGGTTAGGCGTCCGTTAATTCTCTTGGTTGGGAGACGGGCGCTCTCTTATTTTTGGGCTTTTTTATGTGCTTCTGCATACATCCGATCGATGCCTTGCCGGATTACTTCTGCTTTGGTAAGCCCTAAAACCTTGCAGCAGTAATCGAGCTTTTCCAAGTCCGCACCTGACATTCTCAACCTGTACCCTTTGTCTTTAGGATTATCGGACGTCGGGCGACCTGTTCGCGCTGCCATACTTCACCCCCTTTATATTTATTGGATATCCATATTATATTAAAGGATATCCAATAAGTCAAGAGTTTTTTTTCACATGCTTGCGTGTATGTGTCTACATATCGTTAAGCAGATTATAGGAAGCGACGAAAGAAAAATGAGGAATAATGATATTCACATAGGCGGCACTACTTTTTTAATGCTGTAAGGTATGAGATATTATGAAAGGGTTTTATTTGTTATTATTTGTCTCGTTAATACAACTAACCTAATAATAAACGCTTCTACGGTAATATAAGGCTTTTATAATAATTCTTTATTATCCTCGCAATTTACTACCTTTGCTTCATTAGCGTTTACAAACTCGTCTATCCATTCTTCTTTAATAATCCACTTGCCGCCGATCTTCGCTGCCCGTAATTTACCCTGGTAAATATACTCATATGTTGTTCGCTCGCAGATATGCAAAATTGCAGCGACATCAGAAATGGTATAAAATGATTTCATACTTTATTCCTCCAGTATTTTATGAAAGTTGCTATTAAATTATTTTATCATAACAATTCCACATATGGAGGACACTACAGGCATATTGATTGAATTGTGCTTATATAATACGCAAGATACCAATAATATACCTCACGATATATATAGTATAACAAAAATTATTAAAAATATATTAATTATTTTTCACAAACTATTCCATTTTTTATAGAAGTGCATTATAATAAGTGACAACAACCACAACAACTACAAAATTTTTGGTTCTTTTCTGAAAAGGTGTCCATAATATATATAAGGTGATATAGTTATGGACGAAGAAGAAGTGAAAAATAGAAGAGGAGATGGTCGTATGGCAGCTTCAGCGGCAAATTATGTGTATAAAGCTGTTATAAAAGGAAATGAAAAATCTGTGCCTCCAATTAGTAAAGAAAAGCTGGCTTTTTTTAAGGTTGCGGTTGATAAATATCTTCGAAAAAAATAATGGCTTTTTACATTGAAAAAATGAGTCCAAAATATTCGGGGTTAACAAGGAATTTCCGTGTTAACCCCGGTTCTTGTAACAACCCTACTCACTATGAAGAATATCTTAAATATTACGCTCAAACGGATCAAATATGTGGTTTAGGAGTTACCCATCTTTTTATTACCGAAGATGAAACAAAAAAACAAAAAATAATAGCAGGATTTATAACTTTAAAATCTACAAGTTTAATAAAAATATTTGATGAGTATGACGAGGGTCATGGTGCATTAGAAATAACAGAGCTCGCTATTGATATGAATTATGAAAGGCGTGGTCTGGGCACTCTTTTGGTTCAATATGCAATAACTATAGCAGCAAATTTAAAAAAAGAGTTTTTAGGTATAGAATATGTAGTTTTGTGCGCTGATCCCGAAGCGGTTAAGTTTTATTCTCGGCCTCCACTAGAGTTTAAAAAATTAGAAGAGTATTACTCTATACCTAGAGAAGACTGGAATAGAAACTGTACCCCGATGTTGATTAAATTGCCAAATAGTTAAACTGTTATATCCTCGCCTGTCCCAAAACCATACTAAACATATCATTTTCACGATTATTATATCTGAAACAAAACTCGTCTACATAACGTTGCATGTAAAGGCTTGCTCAATTTGTCATGTCTTAAATACTTAAGAGCCTGAAATTCTTCAAATATCTCCCTATATAATTTTTCGTTGATTTCCGGCATACAAACCTCCGTAAATATCGTCCCTGCTGGCTGGAACGCCCCGTCTTTGCGTTTTGCACCTGTACCGCGAGTATTCCGTCACGTGGATTGTCCGTAGAGGCCTTGTAGGGGCTTTAGGGCATTTTTCGCTTCAGAGTTATTATCATGAACATTATCAGCCTTTACCATCGATTAAAACGTATATTATGTACTCCTTTGGCTGCCCTTTTCCGTTCTATTTCCTCGGCCAGCCCCTGCGATATTTTCTTTATGTCTGCGTCACTGCGTACTACCATTCCCCTGGCGTCAACATTGATATTAATATTACTCGTTGCTGGCTTTTCGCTTGCTCCCGACAGATTATAAAGGATAGGCGTCGCTTTAATCGTTACGTCTTTCATGGTGTCCACGTAAGCATCATTAGCGGCCATAGCGAACTTACCGACAGTCTTCTCCATCTTTTTAGCCTGCTCTTCAAACGGATATATATAACTTTCTGCCGTCTGAGTAGCTTCTTTAATGGCTAATTTGGATGGGGAGTGCTGCTGGTAATAGTCCTTCCAGCCTCTGTTTGCAGCTCTGGCTAATGCCGCCGATGCGTCGTAAACATCGTCTATTTTATCTCTTAATCCCTTCGCGTAACTGCCGCCCGTGTCTCTTCCAGCCTTGCCCGCTTCTTCGACTTTATTCATATCTTTGACAAGACCGTCCAACCTAGCGTTGATAGAATCCATCTTTGTTTTAAAGTCGGTTTCCATGTCCGCTATAATATTTGAGTAGTTTTGCTTACCCTCTTCTACTTTTCCGAACGTTTCATTGAGCCTCTTGATTTCCTTTTCTCCGCCCTCAACAATCGCCGCGAGATATTTTGCGGATTCCTGCGAGCCGTCCGAGAGCTTTTGCACAAGGCCTTTATCTACGCCCTTTTCCATCGCCTTTTTGATGTTGTCGGCGTAGGTGTCTAAATAAGCAACTTGCGAATCAAGAGCCTTTATAAGGTCATTCACGCTCTTTTCCGGCTTGGAGCTCATATCTTCAAACAGCCCAATTTGCCCGCTTATGTTATCATAGGCTGCTTTATATGCCGTTTCGTACGCTGCAGCAAGGTTGTTAAGCTCCTGTTCGACGGAAAGAAGGGCGTTATACTGTTCTTGTTGTGCCGCGGTGAATTCGGAGCTGTTTTCTGCGTTTTCGCTTTGTGCGGCTGTTATCCCTTCGTAACCTTCTTTTGCAAACGTTAACTCTTCTCCTAGTTTCCCGAGGGATTCGTTACTCTTGTCTATTGCCTCCTTATACTCGTTTGATTGGATAGTGGATTTATATATCTCGCCGTTTACGTCCTGAAGTTTATCATTGATGTCTAACAGTACCGGATCCCACGCAGCGCCGGCGTCTTCAAGGTTTCCGGTCTTTTTAGCAAGCTCTTCCGCATTTTTATTAAGCTCTTTTGTCCGGTTTACTTGTTCTTCTAAAAGCTCATTCCTGCGCTTCTCAAGCCCTTCACGTCTTTTGTCCTCGGCCGCTTTCTTGCGCTCGATGTCATATAAATCAACCTTAATTTCGGCTTCTTGAGCGAGCAGATCGTTATATTTTTTCTGATAAGCCTCTTGAAGATATTTCTGTTTCAGGGCTTCGATGTTCAGCAGTAAAGCCTCAGTGCTGCCCTTGATAAGTCCGGTCTGCTCGTCTATCTCCAAATTGAGTTCCGGCATTATCTCATTTAGTTGCTCTACTATCGCCCTGTATCTGGCCTGTTCTTCGTTAGTCTTGAGCCCCTGCGCTTCAAGGTCTTTTAGTTCGTCTACATAACTCTGCGCCGTAAGAGCCGCAACTTCGGCGGATTCTTTCGAATCGTCAAAAGCTTTGTTGATTTCTTTTACTTTTTCGGACGCATTAAACGCCGCCTCCGCCAGCTCTTCAGCGCGTGTAATATCATCATCGAACGAGAGAGCTAACGTTCCCAGCGCAGCCGTCAGAGCTACAACAGCGGTTATTACAAGCGTTACTCCGCCTGTCGCGGTATCTAAAGCTGCTTTGAAAGCTACAAGAGCCTTTGCGCCAACGGTAGACGCTAATGTCATGGCCGTTATTCCGGCCACCATAACCCCAAGCCCGACAGTAACGGCGCTTATAATAGGCACGGCAGCGTCGTTGGCTTCCAGAAAATCATTTATCCAGTCTAGTGCTCCGGTCCCGGCATCTATAAGTTGATTCAACGCCGGATTAAGCTGGTTTCCGACTGTGATTTTCACGCGCTCAAAAGCGTTATCTAACAGCTGCAGGCGGCTTTCGGTCGTGCTGTATCTTAACTGTGCTTCTTTGGTTAGCGCGGTGTTCTCAGCCCATGCTTTATTTGAAAGGTTGACTGATTTAGCGACTAAATCAGAGGCAAGGCTTAAGGATTTGAGCATGTTAGACTGTTTTATGCCGGACAGCCCCATCTCGTCCAGGACTAGCGTTGCGCTCTCGCCTTGTGATTCCAGCTTTCCAAGCCCGGTCAGAAACGCTTGTATGGCTTCAATCGGTGTGGTCTTCCACTTTACCGAAAATTCATCCGACGTCATTCCCGCGATACGCGCGAAGTCTTGAAGGGTTTCAGCGCCTCCGGAAACCGCCTTTTCTATCGCGGTGAGGGTTTGCGTCATGGCCGTGCCGCCAGCTTCAGCCTCAATACCGACAGACGACATAGCGGTCGCTAGGGCGAGTATTTCAGGTTCCGTAAGCTTTGCCATCGTGGCCCCGGACGCCAGCCGTATTGCCATGTTTGCGATATCCGCCTCTGTCGTGGCGAAATTATTTCCGAGCGCAACTACAGTAGAGCCTAGCCGCCCGAAGTCTTTCTGCGCCATGTTTGTGATGTTTGCAAACTTCGCAAACGTCTGGGCCGCCTGTTCGCCGGAAAGGTTTGTCGCAACGCCCAAGTCGGCCATTACGCCTGTAAAGGCTACGAGGTAATCTTTCGCTATGCCGAGCTGCCCCGCGTTCTCGGTAATTTTTGCGAGATCGGCCGCGGCCATCGGGATAGTGCCTGATAAATCTTTAAGCGATTCCGCCATCCCCGCCAGTTCTTCATCCGTTAAGTCTGTCGTCTTTTCAACGCCTGTAATAGCGGATTCAAACCTATTAGATGCCTCTATGCATGCAATAAACCCATCAGCTACTTGTTTTAAGGCAGCCGCAAGCCCTACGGACGATAAAGCCGCGCTTAAAGAGTCAACAGATTCCTTTGTTACCCTAGTATCGTTCCCGAATTTGTCTATAGATTTTGCGCATCTGTCCGTGCTGTTTCGGGCTTCATCAAGATATTTGTCAGTCTTCCTTATCTCGTCGGCGGTCTTATTAAGTTCTGTCTGGGCTTTATTTAAAGAGGTCTGCCAGTTGTTTGCGCCCTTCTCGGCTGCTTGGAGTTTGGCTTCGTTTTTCTCGAGCTCTTTTTTAAGCTTTTCGGTTTCCTCGATGAGTTTTTTCTGTTCCTCGGTCGTATCGCCTTCGGCCTGTTTCAGCTTTTCAAGGGCTTCTTCGTTCGCCGCTATCTTTTGGGTAAGCTCGTCCTTTTTATCCTTATACGAATCAACGGCGGCCTGTGCGTTCTTATATGCGGCGTCAAGCTCTTTTACCTTGTTCGCCTGTGTAGCCTGAAGGTCTGTAAGCGCTTTTTGTTTAGCCGTCAGCGCCTCCATGCTATTGGCGTTCGCTTTATACTGGCTCTGGACTAAATCGAGAGCAGAGGCATTTTTCTTAAGTTCTGCGTTTATCGCGGCGATGGCTTGCCTGTATTGAGCCTCGCCGTCAATAGCGTACCTGGTTGATATAGTGCGTTTTGCCAATGTCATCACCCTTTCTGTTGACATCGGCACTCCGGCACTACTTGTCAGATCTTATAATAATCTCGAATATCTTTCCGCAGTTTCGCCCTTTACACTTTACATGAAGTCCTTTGCATACAGCGCCCTTATCGCGTTCTATGGGCATTTTGTATCCGCAAAAAGGACACGTTATTTTTTTGCGCGTTTCCATTTTTCATTGTTTACCGCCTCTTATTGGTGTTAGTGCGGATTTTTGAAAAAACCTTGTTGCATTGCTCGCTATATATGCCATAACGTCTATACAGTCCTGAACGTCGGGCACGCGATTTGCAAAAATCTTTTCTGCCGCTTTTTCATCGTTCAGGATTTCGTTAAAATATCCCTTGTAGGCCGTTATGACTTCATCGTCTGTCTTTTCATCGTTGCAAAATTGCTTGACGATATCCGCGGCTTCCTTAGTGCGTTGCATTATAATTTTGTCTACTTTTGTTCCGGCTTCAATTACAAATTCGTTGCCGGCAATGTTTAATTCCACTTTTCGGTCCCTAAATTCAAACACTTTTTCAACCCCCTAAATAATAATCTTTCCGTAAGCTATCTTGCGGGTCCCTGGCAGATTGATACCCTTAGTACACTTAATAAAGCCGCCGATATTAAAAGTCTTAACCGGTTCTGTTTGTGCAGCAGATGAAGACCAGTCCGTACCTATCATGTGTTCAAGATAAACGGCCTCATCCTCTCCATACGTCATGATCCGTTTTAACTTATCTTCAGCATAGCCTTGAGCTAACTTTTCACTATGTTCTCCAAAGCCATTACCTTGCCGAAATTGCCATAAGTGAAATGTTTCATGAAAAACTGTCTCTTTAATATCTTCCGGGAAGAGCTGATCGCGGATATAAATCGTATCGGGATCGGCTCCTTTAAACAGCCCTCGTATATCCGTTTCATGCTCGAACGTTTCAACCGGATTTAGAACATGAGCGACGAGGTCAAACCACTTTATGCGGACCATCGGGAGCCTTAATTCCTTCCGGGCCGCCGCCAGCGCCATGTACGCCGCCTTCCGTGTATCAAAATCAATTTCGGATTCTTTTATTACTGCAAATTTCATTGATTGATCCTCCCGTCTTCATTTCTAATCAAGGTAGGCAAGCTGTTCCGTATTTTACCGTGCATCCACCCGGCAACCTTGTTAACGATTTTGGGTAATTGTCCCAGAGAAATCTTGTCGCCCATAGTCCGCCATATTTCGTGTTGCGACTCATACCATCTGTAGTTAGCTTCATAGTCGGAATAGAGCTTGTCCAGCTCTATAAGCCCATTTACAATTCTTCCGAACTTCTTGGATAGTGCGGCCTCCTGCTGCTTCTGAAACTCCTTAAACTCTTCATTGAAGATATCCTTATCGAAGGGCTTCTCCCGCTCTAGTACAGCCAGGATTTCTTCATGGGCCCGAATGTCCGCTTCTAACCCTTCTTGAAGTTTTTTGCATTTCACAGCGCTGTCAATATCACCTTTTACTAAGGCCTCATTGGCGGCATCTGCAGCATTTCTCTTTTTGGCGTGCAAGTCCGCGATCCTGTCGCTTATCTCTTTCTTTCTCTTGGTCAACTCTTCAATTTTTTCATGTAACTTTTGCATGATTTTTCTCTCCTTTCTATTCATCCTTTACTTGCGGTTCCATTATCATTACATTTACTGCCGCGTTCCCTTTGGGAGTCACTTCAATATTGAAGGTTGCTTGGCTCCCCTTCCGCAGATCAGCGACACCACTTTCCACTTGGCTAATATGGCAGAAATAATGTAGTCCGTCGTTTCCTTTGATGAATCCATAGCCGCGCTCATTGAACCATTTTGTAATATGTCCCTGCATTGGTCTTATCTCCTTTCGTACCTATTTTAAAAAGCTTCAAATGGGTCAAGGTCCCGTTCTTGTGGGGCTCCTATTGTGTCTAAAAGCTTCATTATCGCAAGCATAGTTTTATTGGCGCTATCAGTAGTCCTGTTAAAGTCGCCTACCGCCGGGTGACAATAGATATTTTCGCGGCCTTTAACATACTCTTTTGTAACCAGCACTCCATCTTCACTCAAAGCGGCTTCAAGATTGTTTAAGATACTGATTTGCACCTTATACCGATTAAACGCGGTGACAAAAAAGTAATTCTGGTCAACGCCGCGCTGCTCGGCCATTTTCATAATTTCTTCTTCCATGCCCTTTAGCTGTTTCAGTGTCAATTTTGGCTTTTTCATAGATACTCCTTTCCAAAAAATCCGTATAATTTCACCTTCGGGATGAAGGGATGTGTGCTTACGGTGCCCCGACAGTTGTATTTGAACTTATCGCATAGGGGGGGATGTCTTTCTGTGTTACGCATACATCGCCTCATGTAGTGATATTTTTTTAAGCTGTTTTAGCAGTTCTTCTCTTTTCATTGCCGCCCATTCAACGGCACTTACATATGTTGACCGGTAACTGTTAAGGCTGACATGACGATAGATCGGCGTAATGCTGTCGGTTACAAGCTGCTTCAATCTTATGTCACGGCGAAGCTTCATCAATGCTTTACCTCTCAGCGCTGCTTCTGTACCGTATGCGGGATGATCTAGACGATACCGCAGCCCTTTAAAGTAATAATCCTCTACTGCCCTACGCTGAAGATCTGGCAGTCTTCCGACAGCCTCCCGGACAACCCGCCGTAGGTCCTCCAACTCAGCCGCTTCACAAGGATTCACCGCTTTATCGTCAATAATCGTTTCAGCCCTTGTTAATTCGCCGTCTGCACCCGGTATGGATTCATCCAAGGATACTGCGCCGTTATGCGCTTTACGTGCCCCCTGAAGCCCACATAACAATTGCATATGCTGTCTGAGACATATGTGCAGGAGTGTTGTAAATTTGCCCCGGCCTTCATCATAGGCTGCCACAGCTGCAGCTAAGGCGAGATAACCTGTCTGCATAAAATCATCCATATCTACCGCGGGAGAAACCCTGATTCTTGCATATCGTCTGGCCATTTGATATACCATACCTCGATTCTTTTCATATAGCTCGCTCATGCGTTCATACTGGCCGTCGCGTATCAATTTTACTAACTCCTCGTTTGTTGGTTGCGTCACCTGCGTCACCCCTCCGAGAGTGTGATATAAAGCCTCAATAAAAACCACCATACCCTTCTCGGTCAAACGGCGTTGGTTCGTCGTCGTCAAGCGGCTCGAACTCGCGCCGATGATCAGCATCATGGTACTCTATCCACTCGCACATTTCGCTTATACGAGAAGTGATTCTGTCGCCGTAGCGTTCTGTCATACTGAGATTATCGAGGTTTGTTGTTATGATAACGGTTTTCTCATCCTCATACGCCGTGTTCAAAATTTCATACAACAGACTTTTTAACCAACCTTCGTTTTTAACCGCTTCTGCGCCGAGGTCGTCCAAAACGAGAACATCGCAGTCAAGAAACCTTTTGATAACCGACTCTGTCCCGGTGTTAAAACTATCCTGTACCTTCTTAATGAGCTTAACCATATTTTCGAAAGACACCTTACGCCCTCTATCTGCAAGCCAGTTGATAACCGCAGCGGCTAAGTGTGTTTTTCCGATACCCTGACTGCCTTTTAAAATGATACCTTGTTTGCGCGTTCCGTTTGCTATCGCATAACAAGCGTCAAATGCCTGTTCGTTCTCTGGATTGACTTTGAACGTGTCAAACGTGCGCTCGAAGAACCTCTTTCCAAGTCCCGAGCCTTCTAGAATCGCTTTTGTCTGCGCTACGGTATCAGCCTTTGCAGCTTCCCTCAACATGCGTTCTTTGTCCACCTCACTGTTAACCTTGAACGCGGTGTACCCGATTTCCGCAATACGCGCCTTATTCCTAAGTGCCGCAGCCTTCATTTTTTCTTTGAAGGGACCTTCGGGCATAACGTTCAAGAATTCCATGTTACGCCTATACCATTTCTCAGATTCTTGTAAAAACGTCATAAGTAGTCCTCCTTATTGGCGCGTTCGATGTCTATACCATGCGAAGCGTAAAAGTCTTTTAGCTTTTTTCGCATTACACGGTCAATACAGTTTTTCGCATAGTATGGGTTTTGTTTTATCAGGTCAGGAGACCAAGGTAGTCGCTCCCACGCCTGCTGTTCCCTTTGCTCAGTCTTTTGAACCGGTGGTGCTGTTTCGTCCTCCCACCGTAACCCATTCAGCCAGGTAGACGCATGCGGTATATATTCAAGCGTGCCATTTTTAATATTTCTTTGCCATTCCGAAGACTTTAACGCTTTATCCAATCCGGCCATAACAACGGGCAACTGCGATTTTTTTATTTTTTCGAAAGCCTTTATAGCTGCTTGCTTGCCAACGTGACGAGGGTATTTATCCCAAAACTCTTTAAATTCCTCCGGTAGCTCGTCCTTTTTCTTGATAGATTCATCGGGAGGGCCGCCTTTCTTTTCTCCCCCCGTATCCCCCTTATAATTAATATCACTGTCATTTTTATATTCATTTTCATTTTCAGTGTTTGTTTCGCTTTTGCTTGCGTTTTTGCTTAAGCAAATTCCTGTTTTCTGACCGCCTTTTTTCCCAGCTTTAGAACGTATCTCACTAAGGTAATTGTCCCTAACCATGCGCTTTTGCGACAGCTTATCGCCTTCAATCTGAATTACTCCATTGGTAAATAAATCTTCTAAAGAACGCTCAATCACGAAATCTGGATAAGGCATAAACTTAACCAACTTTGAAGCAAAATTTTTGATGGTGCTTGAGTTTTGCTTGTCTTTTTGCTTAAGCAAAAGTGTCCCGTATTCTTCGCTTTTGTGTAGCAAGCACATAAGCCTGATATATACACCGGTGCTTTCAGCGGTACACTCGCACAGCTTTTCATCGGTTACAAAATCTTGAACATATAGCGGTATGTACGGTAAGTTTCTTAACGCCATTGTTTGTTATACCTCTCCTATATCTGTTGTGCCGTAGCACGGGCGATGCCGGGAAGCGAAATGCTCGGCATCCTTGCAGACAATTCGGTTCAAAGCTGCCAACAAAAGTACGTCCTGCTTTTACTAAAGTTCAATTCTTTTTCCCTCGTTACGTTCAAGCCACCGCCGTAAACCGTCAACTGGAATTTTTATTCGATTTCCCACCCGAATGACGGGAAAATCAGGTCTGTTTATGAGCTTTAGCGCAGTGGGTTTTGATATATCTAGCTTTCTCATAAGATCCGATGTCGTCAAAATAAATTTATCCTGCTCCATAATCACTCCTCCTTAACTAAAATTCTACTTGTGTTTACCTGAGTTATATGCTAACATATCATTGTAGAAATATCAAGCGACGTAGAAATATTGATACGAATGTTAACGAGGGTAGAATTGGAGGATTGAAAATGTCAATAGAAGAAGAATTTCGTACTCAATTTAAACGTAAGTTTATGGAGCTCCGGAGAGACAGGGGGATAAACGAAACGCAAGAAAAGTTTGCAAAGTTTCTTGGCCTCTCTCGCCCAACTATAGGCTTTTACGAAGAAGGAAAAAGAATACCGGATGCATTTACCTTAAAAATGATTTCTGAAAAATGTAACGTTTCTGCAGATTGGCTTCTTGGTGCAGGCCCCAAAAATACAGATATAGAAATACAGGCCATATACAAAAAAATAGGGCTTTCCGAAGAATCTATCAACATTTTAGAAGAAGCATGGGAGAAAAAAGAAACTCGTTACTTATTTACGCATACCATTAATGAACTTATCAAGGACCGGATATTGATTAGGTTGATCTCGGAATATTTATTTACGGAGATGGAAAAATCTCATAAGTTTGATTTATGTACCATTGAAAAAGACTATGATACAGATGGAACAATAACCTTAAGTAAATACGAATTTAATGAAGAAAAACGAAAAAACATACTACTTCTTGAAATACAGAATCATCTAAGAGATATGTTGAAGGAGAGTGAGGTAAATGGCTAGGCGTAACGCAGCCGGTAGTGGCTCGATCCGAAAGAAAACAATTATCCGGAATGGCAAAGAGTATACTTATTTTGAAGGCCGATATACGCTTCCCGGGTTCGGAAAGCAGAATCAAAAGACAATTACCGGGAAGACTGAGGCCGAAGTTGCAAAGAAGCTTCGTGCAATCACAAGCTCTGTTGACAGCGGAAAATATATAGAGCCGTCAAAAATGACGCTTGGTCAATGGCTCGATATATGGGTAAAGGAATACGCCGGCGACATAAAACCAAAAACGCTAATATCTTATGAGTGGCATATTAAAAGTCATCTGAAGCCTGCCCTCGGCTCCGTGAAACTCACAGCTCTTGCCCCGCATATCATTCAGACGTTTTATAACGGCTTACAAAAAGGCGAAAATGCGCTTTCGCCGAAAACAATAAAGAATCTTCACGGTGTTTTGCATCGGGCGCTCTCACAGGCTGTTGAAATCAGATACCTTAACTATAATCCGGCCGGTGCATGCAAGCTGCCTCGCATTATAAAGACTGAAATTAAACCTTTAGAGGAAAATGATATAACACGCTTCCTAGACGCGATAAAAGGCCACCAATACGAAACGCTTTACCATGTGGGTTTATTCACTGGTATGAGGCAAGGTGAAATTCTGGGCTTATCTTGGGATTGTATCGATTTTCAAAGCGGCACGATATTTATTTATAGACAACTTCAGAAAGTTAAAGGTGTCTATAGATTTGAGACGCTAAAGAATAATAAAACGCGCACAATCACGCCAGCGCCATCCGTCATGGAGGCCCTTAAAGAACTAAGGCGCACTCAATTAGAATGGCAACTTACAGCAGGAACGGCTTGGCAGAATAAAGATCACCTTGTATTTACTAATCAGCTTGGCGATCATCTAACACATATAACCGTATATAATAACTTTAAGCGCATTATGAAGTTGCTTGATCTATCTGAGACGCGTTTTCATGATTTAAGGCATACTTATGCTGTAATGGCCTTACAATCTGGAGACGATATTAAAACCGTCCAAGAGAACCTGGGACATCATGCGGCGGCCTTCACGCTCGATACATACGGCCATCTTACGGAGAGAGCCAAAAAAGAGAGCGCGGAACGCATGGAACGATTTATAAAAGGCATAAAAAACCCTTAAAGGGTAAACGTAAGGGTAAACACAGATAATTAGCAAACAAAAAACCCCATAACGTCGATGTTTACAGGGCTTTCTCTTGGTGCCGAAGACCGGACTTGAACCGGTACGGTGTTGCCACCGCGGGATTTTAAGTCCCGTGCGTCTGCCGATTCCGCCACTTCGGCATAACAGAACCAAAAAAAGAAATTGGAGGCGCCACCCAGATTTGAACTGGGGCATAAGGGTTTTGCAGACCCTTGCCTTACCACTTGGCTATGGCGCCATACCCGCCTTAGAAAACCGCGGCATACAGTCAATCTATATGCCGGTTATCGTTCCCCTATTCTTCAAAGAGCATTCACAAAAATGGAGCGGAAGACGGGATTCGAACCCGCGACTTCGACCTTGGCAAGGTCGCACTCTACCACTGAGTCACTCCCGCATGGGGCGCCTAGATGCGACTTCGTATAGTCGCATCTAGGCAATGGTGGGAGCAACAGGGCTCGAACCTGTGACCCCTTGCTTGTAAGGCAAGTGCTCTCCCAGCTGAGCTATGCTCCCACAACCGCATAACAAGATGCTGCGATATTGTATAATAGACTGCATACCCTGTCAAAATCCCAAAAACCTCGTTATCGCGAAAAAAACCGAACTAACTCGCATATGTTGCGAAATACGCCGATATGCTGGCATTATCATCGTCCAATAAAGCATTCCGGTTTATGGAAATACTGTTTAACGCCTGCGCTTCTCAAGCTCCGCAAACACTTCCGAAGGCGAAAGCCCCTCTTCGCAAAGCATAACCAGAAGATGGTATATAAGGTCCGCAGTTTCGTATCTTATCTCGCCGCGCGAAGAATTTTTGGCCGCTATTATGACTTCCGCCGCTTCCTCGCCGACTTTTTTCAGTATCTTGTCTATGCCCTTTTCAAAAAGGTAGTTTGTATAAGAGCCTTCCACCGGGTTTTTCTTTCTTCCCTCTATAACACCGTACAATTCGTCTATAACGGCGTATCCGCTCGTATAATCGCCGTTGCCGTATAAAGACTCAAAGAAGCACGAATACTCGCCCGTATGGCACGCTACGCCCTGCTGCGACACAAGCGCGAGCAGCGTGTCGCCGTCGCAGTCAACTTTCAATTCGCGCAGCGTCTGGAAGTTACCCGACGTCTCGCCTTTGCGCCACAGCTTGTTGCGGCTTCGTGAGAAATACGTCATCTCGCCCGTCTCAAGCGTTTTTTTCAGCGATTCTTCGTTCATATATGCGAGCATCAGCACCGAGTTTGTATTAACGTCCTGCACGACTACGGGCACAAGCCCCTTATCGTCGAATTTAACTTTTGATATGTCCATAATGCCTCCGTTATCGCGCTTTATAATCTTACCGGTATGTTCTCACGCAGGAAGTAATCCTTCACGTCCCGCACGGTATATTCCCCGTAGTGGAATATCGACGCTACGAGCACCGCGTCAGCGCCCACGGCCAGCACGTCCTTGAAATGCTCGAGTTTACCCGCGCCTCCTGACGCAATCACCGGAATGTTTACCGCTTCGGCGACTGCTTTTGTCACCTCAATGTCGTATCCGTCCTTTGTGCCGTCGGTGTCCATGCTGGTGAGCAGTATTTCGCCTGCGCCCCTTCTTTCGGCCTCTATTGCCCACTCCAGCGCATCGCGCCCGGTGTTTACGCGCCCGCCGTTTATGTAAACGTCCCAGCCATCGCCGCTGCGTTTTTTGACGTCTATCGCGCATACCACACACTGGCTGCCGAATCTCTCCGCAGCCTCGGATATGAGGGTTGGATTTAACAGCGCCGCCGAGTTTACCGATATCTTGTCCGCGCCCATCTTCAGCATGTTGCGAAAGTCGTCTACTGTACGTATGCCGCCGCCCACCGTAAGCGGTATGAACACCTGCTCGGCGGTTTTGGCGACTACGTCGCTCATGATGTTTCTTTTATCAGCCGACGCCGTGATATCGAGAAACACGAGCTCGTCCGCGCCCGCTTCGTTAAACGCTTTGGCCATCTCCACGGGATCACCCGCGTCGCGTATGCCGACGAAGTTTATTCCTTTCACTACTCGCCCCGCGTCCACATCGAGGCAGGGTATTATTCTCTTTGTCAGCATGCGTTAAGCCCCCAGTTCTATCGCTTCGGCAAGGTCAATAGCGCCTGTGTAAAGCGCCTTACCTATTATGACGCCTTCGGCGCCCGCCTTTTTGACGCTTATTACGTCTTCTATAGAGCTCATGCCGCCCGATGCTATGACTTTAAGCCCGGTTTTTGCGATCATGTCTTTTATGCCCTGTATATTCGGCCCGGTGAGCATTCCGTCCCTAGAGATATCAGTATATACGGCCGTCGTAATGCCGCGGGCTTTCATATCGAGCGCGAGCATAGCGGCGTCTGCGCCGGTGTCTTCCGCCCAGCCCTTTGTCGCTACCTTGCCGTCTTTTAAGTCCAGCCCCAGCACTATGCGGCCCGGGTATTTGGCGCAGGCCACGGAAACCAGCCCGGGCTGCTCAAACGCCGCCGTGCCTATAATCACGCGCCATATGCCAAGCTCGCCGAGGCGGACGTCTATGTCCTCCATAGTGCGCACTCCCCCGCCGAGTTGAACGGGTATGCTGACTGCGTCAAGTATGCGCGCTACAGTACCGCGGTTGGAAAACGTGCCCGAAAACGCAGCGTCAAGATCTACAATATGCAGGAACTTCGCGCCCGAGTCTTGCCACTTAAGCGCCATTTCCGCAGGGTCGCCGTACTCCGTAGCCTGTTCCATATCGCCCATCTTAAGCCGCACGCATGTGCCGTTTTTAATGTCTATTGCCGGATATATATTCATTTGAGCGCTCCGAATCGTTTCAGCATATCTAGCCCTACGTCTCCGCTCTTTTCGGGATGGAACTGCAGGCCGTATATATTGTCTTTAGCGACTGCGGACGTAAACCTGTAACCGTATTCAGTTTCGGCTATTATGCATTCGTCCGGTACGCCCGAAGCATGATACGAATGCACGAAATACACGTATTTCCCCGCTTCGGCGGAGAATAGCGCGTTGTCGCGCGCTATAAGCTCGTTCCAGCCCATATGCGGCACTTTAAGGCTTGGCGCGTCATACGAAGTAAAAGCTTCGCTACTTTCTGGCGACCCCGTGCCGAAACGCACTACGTCGCCGTGTATAAGCCCCAGTCCGCGGTGTTCGCCGTTTTCAAAGCTTTTTTCAAGCAGCAGCTGCATGCCAAGACATATGCCCAAAAAAGGCTTGCCCTTGCTTATTTCCGCCAGCATGGTGTCCTGCATGCCTGAAGCTTCGAGCGACGAGGCCGCGTCCTTAAACGCGCCCACGCCCGGCAGTACGATGTGGGATGCGTTTTTTATATCGGCATTGCTGCTTGTAATACACGCATCGAGCCCCAAAAACTCAAACGCCTTCTGCACGCTGCGCAGGTTGCCCATACCGTAGTCTATTATCGCTATCATCGAATTACAGCACTCCCTTTGTGGAAGGTATGCCGTTTGCTCTCGGGTCCCGCTCAAGCGCGAAACGCAATGCGCGCGCGGTTGCCTTGAATACCGCCTCGATTATATGATGCGAGTTCGAGCCGTAAAGCGCGCTTATGTGCAGCGTTACTTTTGCGGACATAGCAAACGCCCTGAAGAACTCCTCGAATATTTGCGATCCCACGCCGCCTACCTGCTCGTCAGGGCAATTGACGCTGTATTGCAAGTAAGGTCTGCCCGAAAAATCCACGCTTGCGAAAGCAAGAGCTTCGTCCATTGGCAGGAACTGCGTTGAGTAGCGCGATATGCCCGATTTATCGCCGACGGCGGACGCGAACGCTTCGCCCAGCGCGATGCCAGTGTCTTCTATCGTGTGGTGCTCGTCGACGTTTATATCGCCTTTTACGCTGAGCGAGAGGTCAAACAGGCCGTGCTTGGCGAAAAGGTCGAGCATGTGGTCGAAAAAGCCAATGCCCGTGCTTATCTGCCTTGAGCCGCTCCCGTCGATATTCAATGAGAGCTTAATGCTCGTCTCGCTTGTTTCCCTTGATATCTCGGCAGTCCTCATTTTTAACCCTCCTCAAAACGTATGCACGCGCTTTTCGCATGCGCCGTAAGCCCCTCTGATTCGGCGAACCGTTTTATGTCATTATAGCATGCGCTAAGGCTTTGTCTATCGTAACAAACGTAGTTGATGCGCTTTACGAAGTCGTCTACCGACAGCGGCGACGAGAATCTCGCCGTGCCGGATGTGGGAAGTATGTGGTTAGGCCCCGCGAAATAGTCTCCGAGCGGCTCGGGCGAATATTCGCCAAGGAACACGGCGCCCGCATTTTTAACGCTGCCAAGATACTGCCACGGGTTTTCCGTCAGTATCTCGAGGTGCTCGGGCGCAAAATCATTAGCGATATCGAACGCCTCGTCAAGCGACGCCGTTATTATAATAGTGCCGTAGTCCTCAACTGACTTTGCCGCTATCTCTTTCCTGGGCAGGAGTTTTAGCTGCCTCTCTATTTCGGCGGACGCTTTTTGCGCAAGCTCCCTGCTCGGCGTTATAAGAACGCTCGCCGCTTTCTCGTCGTGCTCCGCCTGCGAGAGGAAATCCGCGGCTACATAAGAGGGATTGGCGTTTTCGCCCGCTATTATGAGCACTTCGGAAGGCCCCGCTATCATGTCTATGCCTGCCTCGCCGAAAACCTCGCGCTTTGCCGCCGCGACATATGCATTGCCGGGGCCGGTTATTATATCTACTTTTGGCACGCTCTCCGTGCCGTACGCGAGCGCTGCTATTGCCTGCGCGCCCCCGATTTTAAGTATCACGTCTGCACCCGCAAGGTCCGCCGCGACTAGCACGAGCGGCTCTATGCGCCCGTCCCTGCCCGGCGGCGTTGACATTATTATCTCGCCTACGCCCGCAATTTTAGCGGGTATTATGTTCATAAGCACGCTGGAAGGGTATGCGGCTTTACCGCCCGGCACGTATACGCCGACGCGAGAAAGAGGCAGTATCAGCGAGCCGGTAACGGCGCCGCCTGCTTCCTTCCGGAAGCCTTCGCGCTTTTGCAGCTCATGGAACGCGGCTATGTTGGCGGCGCTCTTTTTAAGAGTTTCGAGCAAGTCGGCAACGCTTGCGTACGCTTCTTCTATTTCGTTTTTGCTCACGCGTATATTGTCTTTGTTTATATCGAAGCCGTCGAACTTTTTTGTATACTCGAACAGCGCCTCGTCGCCCCTTTGGGCAACGTCGCTTACTATGCGCTTTACCGCCGAAACTACGCTCTCGTCGGTTGTCGGTTTTCTTTTAAGTCGCTGCTTTACCAGCTCAGTTTCGTATGATTCGTATATGCGCATAATTATTCCCCCACGGCGGCCCTTATACGCTCTATAAGCGGCATTATGTCTTTGTACTTTATCTTAAGGCTCGCCCTGTTAACCGCGAGCCGCGCGGACACGCCGCACACCTCTTCCATTATTACAAGGCCGTTTTCCTCGAGCGTTCTGCCGCTTTCCACTATGTCGAGTATTACGTCGGAAAGCCCGAGTATAGGCCCGAGTTCCACACTGCCGTTAAGCTTTATGCACTCTATGGATTCTCCCTTTGAAGCGTAGTATTTCTTTGCCGTCTCGGGATACTTCGTAGCCACGCGCAGCACAGACGACGTAAGCGAATTGGTCCTTTCGGGATAACCGGCTATTACGAGCCTGCATTTTCCGAACTTTAAATCGGCCATCTCGTAAAGCGGCAGCCCCGCTTCCATAAGCGTATCCTTGCCTACGATGCCCATATCGGCGACGCCGTGATCCACATACGTAGGAACGTCGGAGGGCTTAACGAGTATGAACCGTATATCGTTTTTGCTGTCATAAAAAACAAGCTTGCGTGTGTCCGCGAATATATCGGCGCACTCCACACCGCACTTTTCCAGAAGCTCCATAGATTTTTCCGCCAGCCTTCCCTTTGCCAGCGCTATCGTTATACGCATGTCAATACTCCACCTTACGGCCTTCCGCGTCAAAGAACACCGCGATCGAGGCCTTTGTATCGTTTTTAAGCTTTATAAGCTCCTCTGTGCCAAGGCCGGGCGAGAACACCGTACGGCGGCCTTTTACCCTTAATTCTTCCGCATATGCCGACGCCGCGGCGCAGGCGGCCATATCGCAGGAAATCACCGCGTATGTGTCATACCCGCCTTTAAGCAGCCCCTGACGCTCCATCGCTATCATTACGCGCTTTATGCCCAGCGAAAATCCCGTCGCGGGAGAGGGCGAGCCGAACTTTGCGAGCAGCCCGTCGTACCTGCCGCCCGAAGCCACGGGGAAGCCTATGCCGGGCGTGATGCCGCGGAACACTATGCCCGAATAATAAGCAATGTCGTGCAGTATGCCAAAATCTACGGATATATAGTCCTCATAGCCCAGCTCTGAAAGCAGCAGATACACGCTGCGCAGGTTTTCCACCGCGTCCCTGCACCCCGGGTCATCCGAAAGCTCCAGCGCTTTGTCGAACACCTCATGCCCTCCGAAAAGGTCGGGCAGCTTTGATATCTGCTCTTTTAATCGCCCGGTGATGCCTAACTGCTGCGTTATATTGTTTATCGCCATAGCGTCTTTTGAGTCTACGGCATGGCGCAGTCTTTCCGTTTGCTGCTCGTCAAGGCCGAGTCCGCCGATAAGCGATTTGAAAAATGCTACCTGCCCCAAGTCTATCGTAAACTCTAAAAGCCCGGCGGTCTTAAGCGATTTTATCGCAAGCGATATAACCTCGGCGTCCGCTTGGAAGCGCCCGTCGCCTATGAGCTCTACGCCCGCCTGAGTGAATTCCCCCGCCTTGCCTATCGAAGGCTCGGCGGACGCGAACGAATTCTGTATATAGAACAGCCGCTTTATACCGGGCAGCAGTTTCGTCGCGGCGACCCTTGCGATGGGCACGGTGATGTCGGGGCGCAGCACGAGTATCCGTCCGCGCGAGTCCACAAACTTTATCATGGTCTCCTGCATGTAAGAGCCCACGCCGCTTTGAAACGCGTCTATAAACTCGTACGCGGGCGTCTCTATCTCCTCATAGCCCGAAACGATAAATCCGTTTCTGAGATCGCTTTCTATATTCTTTTTTATGCGGCATTCGGCCGGCAGGCAGTCTTCCACGCCGTCCGGCACATGCTTTTCATACATCGCTTTTCGCCTCATTATTACTATTTAGCGTATTAGCATGCTAATACGCTAAATAGTATATCGGTATATATGTATATTGTCAACAGTTTTTTTACTGCGGGAATTAAGTAATGAGATATTATATGCTCAATTGACGGCTGTTTGCTCGAATTTTATGTCGAAGCGCGAGCGAGCCGCGCGTTCAAGAACGCGATACAGCTCTTTATTTTGTCTGGACAGGTCTTTTGCTATCTGCTGCGTTTCTTTTAATAGCTTCATATCGCGTATCAAATTGGCCATATACAGGTCGGAAACGCCGCTCTGCTTGCTGCCAAGATACTCGCCGGGGCCCCTTAGCCTTAAATCCTCCTCGGCTATCTTGTACCCGTCGTTCGTCTTTGTAAGTATTTTAAGCCTCTCGTTATCGGCGCCCTCATACATAAGGAAGCAGTAAGAGCGCTTTACTCCCCTGCCTACCCTGCCGCGCAGCTGATGAAGCTGTGCGAGACCGAACCTTTCTGCATTTTCTATCACCATTATCGTAGCGTCGGGTATGTCGATGCCGACCTCAATAACGGTTGTGGACACGAGTATGTCGTAGTGCTTGTCCCTAAAGTCTTTGAGCGTCTCATTTTTCTCCGCCGCACTCATGCGGCCGTGCAGCAGCGCGACGCGGCTAAATCGTTTTTTAAGCAGCTCGTACACTTCTTCTGACGAGCGCATGCCGTTTTCTTCGCTCTGCTCTATTACGGGACACACCACAAACACCTGCGACCCTCCCGCTATCTCCTTCTCAATAAACCCGTACATATCGCTTCGCTTGGCTTCGGGCACGCAGAACGTGGCGACAGGAGTCCTGCCCGGCGGCATCTCATCTATTATCGACATATCCGTCTTGCCGTAGAGTATCAGTGCGAGCGTCCTCGGTATCGGCGTTGCGGACATAATCAGTATGTGCGGCGCTTTGGACTTCGTTTCTAGAAGCGCCCGCTGCCCCACGCCGAACCTGTGCTGCTCGTCAGTTATAACGAGCCCCAGACGCGCGAACTGCACGTTATCGTAAAGCACGGCGTGAGTGCCTATAACGATGTCGGTAAGACCGCCCGCTATGTTTTCATACGCAGCCCTCCGCTGGGCTGACGGCGTGCTGCCGGTAAGCAGTTCTATGTTAACGCCGGGGAAAACGCGCTGCGCGTTTTCAAAGTGCTGCCGCGAGAGCACCTCTGTAGGCGCCATCATTACGCACTGAAAGCCGTTTTGTATGCATATATGCATTGCGTAAAACGCAGGAATGGTTTTGCCGCTGCCTACGTCGCCCTGCAGCAGGCGGTTCATGGGCTTTGTGCCCGCAAGGTCGCCTTCTATCTCGCTCATTACCCTAAGCTGCGCGTTTGTAAGCCGGAAGCTAATGCGTTCCAGGAACTGCTGCCTTAAATCAGGGCCGCACTTCATCGGATGCGCGCTGTCTTCCTTTTCCGATTCGTGCGAAAGCAGCGCGATATTGAACAGCAGCAGCTCTTCAAATATAAGGCGGCGCTTTGCAAGTTCGAGCGAAGCCTCGTTTTCAGGGAAATGAACGTTTGAAAGCGCGAAGTTGATTTCGGCAAGATTATGCTCCGCCCGGAAGTCGTTAGTAAACAAGTCTGGTATGCTGCCGCAGTGTTTGTCGAGCGCCTCGCGCATTATAAGCCGCATAACCTTCTGCGTAAGCCCCATAGTAAGCGGATACACAGCCATGAGCCCTTCGCTCTGCCGACCTTCTTTCTCGATGTGCGGGTTTGTAAACTGCAGGTTTCTGCCGACGCGTTTTGTTTTGCCAAACACGTATACGGTATCGCCGCTCTTATACATGTTGCGAATATATGGCTGGTTAAAAAAAACAGCCTCCGTCCTGCCCGTTTCGTCCTGAAGCGTAAACGTTACAAGAGAGAGACCTTTTTTTATTCTTCTCAGCACCGGCTCCTTTGCTATCCTGGCCGTTATATTATATGTTTCGTCCTCTTTTAAAGCGGATATCTTTACGGAGGAGCCTTGCGACTCGTAGCCCCTCGGCATGTAATAAAGCAGATCACGGACGCTCTTTATGCCGAGTCTACCCAGCAGTACGGCCTTTTTGCCGCCAACGCCTTTAATACCGGTGACCGCGTCGCCTAAGCCCATTACTCCACCGCGAATATAAACTGATATACGGGCTGTCCGCCGAACTGCAGCTCTATATCATAATCCTCGTATTTCTTTTCCACCATGTCGGCGACTTCTTTGGCAAGCTGCTCGCTTACGTCCTCGCCGTAGAATATCGTGATAACGCTGTCCTCTTCTTTTACCATGCCTTCAAGCAGCTTTTCGCAGGTAGTGAATATGTCGCCCGAGTGGCACGTTATTTCGCCGTCCGCTATGCCTATTATCTCGCCTTTCTTTATTGTCTGTCCGTTTATGTGCGACTCCCTTACCGCGCTCGTTACCTGCCCGGTCTTGACGGTGGTTATGGCTTTGTTTATGCGCGCGGTGTTCTCTTCAAAGTCGAGGTCGGGGTTATACGCTAAAACTCCCGTTATGCCCTGCGGAAAAGACATCGTCGGTATAACGTGTACGTTTTTATTGGAAAATGCGGCAGCCTGTTCGGCAGCGAGTATTATATTCTTGTTGTTCGGGAAGACGAATACGTTGTCGGAAGGCGCTTTGTCTATAGCCTGCCTGATAGCTTCGGCGGAGGGGTTCATCGTCTGGCCGCCCTGTACTATCTCGTCTACCATAAACTCTTTGAATATATTTACTATGCCTTCGCCCGCCGCAACGGTTACTACCGCCATGTTCTTCTTTTCGGTTTTCGGGGGTCCTTCAAGCTCGGTATGCTGCTCGCGCATGTTATCTATTTTTATCTTGGACAGTTCGCCGAAGCGAAGCGCGAACTGCAGCGCCTTGCCCGGTACATTGGTATGCACGTGCGTTTTGACAAGCTGCAAATCCCCCACGACGAGCACGCAGTCGCCTATGTGCATCAGCTTTTCCCTATACCTGTCGATATCGCTCTGCGTTACCGAAGGATTAAGGTTCTTTATGAAGAATTCCGTGCAGTATGCGTATTCTATATCGGCGGTGCTTATCGATTCCGTGAAATTGGCGGCAATCTCCTGATCCAGCGATATGTCTTCGGTTATCGCCTCGCCGTCGAGAGCCATCTTAAACCCGCGGTATATCACGAGCAGCCCCTTGCCGCCCGCGTCCACAACGCCCGCTTCCTTCAGTACGGGAAGCATTTCAGGCGTTTTTTTCAATGTGAGCGCGCCCTGCTCCAACACCGCGTCCATAAGCGCAAATATGTTGTCGCCTCGGCTGACGCTTCTCATTGCAGCCTTGGCCATCTCTTTTGCCACCGTGAGTATAGTGCCTTCCTTGGGCTTCATTACGGCTTTATAAGCCGCGTCCACGCCTTCCTGCATAGCCCGAGCAAAGTCGCTTGCCCCCGCCGATTCAAGGCCGCTAAGGCTTCTTGCCATGCCGCGGAACAGCTGGGAAAGTATAACGCCCGAGTTGCCGCGCGCGCCTTTTAACGCGCCTAACGAAAGCGCGTCGCCAATGCTGCATATTTTTGCCGCGTCCGCAGATTTTACTTCTTTAACGGCAGAAAGCATAGTCAGCGACATATTTGTACCCGTATCTCCATCAGGAACGGGGAAAACGTTCAATGAATTTAAGCCTTTTTTGTTTTTTTCAAGCAAAGCCGCCGCGGAGAAAACCATGTCCTTGAACAGCTCGCCGGTAAACCTTTGATGCATTTTAACTTCCCCCTTTTAGACCCGGATACCGTTAACAGTTACATCAACTTTATCTACATTGAGCCCGGTAAACTTCTCAACTCTGTACTTTACCGTATCTATGACATTGGATGCGACAGCGGAAATAGAAACCCCGTATTCTACAATAACGAATAAATGAATGCTTACTGAACCGTCCTGCGTCGTGATTTTGACGCCCTTACTGAGATTTTCTCCTTTTAAAAGCTCTACGATGCCGTCCATCGCGTTTTGCGACGCCATACCGACAATGCCATAACAGTCCATAGTGGCGATACCGGCCAGATTAGATAGAAATTCGTCGGAAAATTCTATTGTACCGTATGAGTTCTGTTGGATTACGGCCATTTATTAGCCTCCCTGTTATATGTTCTGTTACTTGGATACTCCGGTAAGATTAAATTTATATCTTTTTCCACTCCCAGTCAAGCTTATTAATACAAATGAAACGAAAAATTAATTATTAATCTTGCCAAAAAAACATTATGGTGATAAAATGTTTCTTGCTGATTTTAAGCCGGAGATGAGGTAAACAAAAATGGCAAAGTATTGCGAGATATGTAATAAGGGCATAGCTTCTGGAAACAACGTTAGTCACTCAAACAGGAAATCAAGGAGAAAATGGCTTCCCAACGTTCAGCGTGTCAGCGCTGTAATTGATGGCGCGCCAAAAAGGGTCTATGTTTGCACGAGGTGCCTTCGCTCAGGTAAGGTTGTCCGCGGCTAGTATTCGAGCCTGTTAACAGAAGGGAAAATCAGGCTGCTCGCTTTGGGCAGTCTTTTTGATTTTACCGGCAAGCGCATATCATACCCGCGTTTTGACCATACACGGAAGGCTAGCGGCGTTTTGGGTGCAATATAAAGTCAGCCCGAAGCGAATGCCCCGGGCGTATGTAATTCACCTTACGAATAATTTCTTCAGTATGCCCCGCAGCAGCCACGGGGCTTTCAAGCAGTATATTTTCAAAAAACCCACCTCCGTTATGTAATCAATTAATTCCGCGCACTAAGATAATGCTCCCCAACACCAGCAGAGCGATTCCCAGCAGCGCTAACCACATCCAAAACGGCATGAAACAAATGAGCAATATGATTCCGATGAACACCAGAAAACAGCCTACGACCCTGCGCACGATACAGTTCCCAAAAAACAAGCTATCACCTCCGGCTACGAACCGATTCTAGTTCATAATATTAATCGTCGTCCGGAAGTGTTACGCACCAATGTTATTCTTAACTATAAGCGCGTAGCCGCCTGATATACTGATGGAAGCGGAGCTGGATTGCATTACGTTGCTTATGCCGCGCGAAGAGCCCCATTTTAAAACGAGGTTTTGAAGAGGGTATTTTAGGCCCTGCGCGTTAACGCAGACCTCGCCCGTCAGAGGAAGTATTGATATCACCTGGCCGATACGGCCGGAAAGCGTGAACGTTTTATCCGAAACGAACATTTCGCATTGCTCGTCTATTATACGGCAAGCCGCGCCTTTTAAGTCGGCGCGCACCAGCATCATTATGTTGGAAAGCGTATGGTCGACTCTGCCGCCCAAAGCGCCGAGTATAACGATATCGTCCGCACCCGCATTGGCCGCGTATTCTATCGCGGCTTCGGTGTCCGTTTCGTTCTTCTCGGGCTCTAGCCGCAATATTTTAACCCCGTGCCGCTCAAGTGCGGTTACGCTTTTTGGATCCGCGGTGTCAAAATCGCCTATAAGCACGTCCGGCGTAATACCGATTTGCACTAAAAAATCAGCCGCGCCGTCTACCCCTATAAACAAGCCGGCTGTTTTTATATGGCATTTTAAAAATTCCGGGCCGGGCGGCGTTCCGCCCGACAGTATCACGCATTTCATTTCGTCAGTTTAAGAGCTTTTACCGCGGCTATCGGGTCGGGCGCGTTAAAAACGGCGCTGCCCGCTACCACTACATTTACTCCGGCATCCGTTACCTGCTTTACGTTAAGCGCGCTTATGCCGCCGTCCATTTCTATGTCTATGTCGAGCTTTCTTTCCTGCAATATCGACTTAAGCTTCGACGCTTTTTTAAGAACGTACGGTATGAGGCTTTGCCCGCCGAAACCGGGGTTGACGGACATAAGCAGCACCATATCGAGGTCTTCGAGCACATAATCGATAGCTTCCAAAGGCGTTGCCGGATTAAGCGCCACCGCGCTCTTTTTACCCGCGGAACGAATAAGCTGCAATGTGCGGTCGAGATGTACCGTCGCCTCGGGATGTACCGATATTATATCCGCGCCCGCAGCCGCGAATTCTTCCACATACCTTTCCGGCTTATCTATCATAAGATGCACGTCAAGAGGCAGGCTAGTAAGCTTTTTCATGTCGCGCACCATGTACTGGCCGAATGTAATATTGGGAACGAACATGCCGTCCATTACGTCGCAATGTATATAGTCGGCTCCCGCTTTCTCCAGCAGCCTTATCGCTTCGGCGATATTAGTAAAATCCGCGGACAGTATTGAAGGCGATACCTTAATCATATTTTTTTGACCTCTTCTCCTGTATTTCTTTTAATATCTGAAGATATCTTGTATATCTTTCCTGCGATAAATGGCCGCCCAGCGCCGCCTCTTTAACCGCGCAGCCCGGCTCGTCTGCGTGCAGGCAGGATGTAAACCTGCATTTATCCCTATATGGCGCCATGTCTTCATAAAAAAAAGACAGCTTTTCGGGGGTAATGTCCGCGCAGTCAAAAAACGTAAAGCCGGGAGTATCCACGACGGCGCCCGAAAAGTCTTCGCCGACCAGCAGCTCCGCCTGCCTTGTCGTGTGCGCGCCTCTTTCCGACTTCTTTGAAAGCTGGCCTGTTTTAAGGCCAAGCGACGGGAACAGCGCGTTTATAACAGACGACTTGCCCACGGCGGACTGGCCCGCGAAGCATGTAATGCCGCCGCTTAACAGCCTCTTTAACGCGTCAATGCCTTCGCCGCTTTTTGCGGACACGCATACCGTTTCGCACGCGCCCCTGTATTCGCTCTTTATTTTCTCTATGCGCGCGCTGTCCGCGATATCGCATTTGTTTATTATTATAAGCGGCATTATGCGCTCATGCTTTATCGAAACGAGCAGCTTGTCGCAAAGCAGATAGTCGACGTCCGGCTTGGCCGCGGATACCACGATTGCCGCAGTGTCGATATTTACCACCCGGGGCCGCTTAAGCTCGTTTTTTCTTGGTTCGATCTCCTCTATAAAGCCGCCGGGCGAAAACTTAACGTTATCTCCCGTAAGAGGAGTGATTCCGTCTTTCCGAAAGCGCCCTCTTGCCTTGCATTCATGTATGCCGCCCTGCTCGTCCTGTATATAGTAAAAGCCGCCTATGCCCTTGATTATCCTGCCCGATAACAGCTGCGTGTTCAACGGAAATTGACCTCGCCCGAATAAGCCTGCTGGCCGTTTACATATATTATAACGCTTTTGCTGCCGACTGTTGCGCTGGTAAGGTCAATATTCAAAGACAGCTTTCCCAGGTCTTCGATGCTTTCCTTGGTAAAGTTAACGGTCTGGCCGTTTATTACGTCCTTCAGCACTACCCTGACCTTTGATTCTTTTTCGGTTATTTTTATATCGGCAGTCAATTTGCCCTTAAAGTATTTGTTCTTGTATCCGCTTATTGTGATATACACGTCGTCGGTATAAGACGTCTGTATGCCCTGCTCGGGAGTCTGCCGTATTACTGTTCCCTCCTTAAGCTCGCTGTCCTCTTCATATACAAAACAGTTGGTAAAGCCCGACTCGCTAAGCAAAGCTACCGCTTCATTCACAAGTTTGTCCTTAAGCCCGGGCATCACTGCGGTGTTCTCGGGATTCTCCTTTGATACGGTCAGACTCACCGCAGCCGCTTGCGTGATCGGCTCGTCGGGCTCCGGTATCTGAGATATGACTATGCCCGGCGGCATGTCCTGGTCGTAATCATATACTATTAAATCCTCACTTAACTCGATACCCAACAAGTCCAGCTGCGCTTTCGCTTCTTCCAGCGTTACGCCGAACAGATCGGGCATGACGGGCTCGGACGGTCCGCTTGAAATAACGAGCGTAATCGTTGAGTTGTTTGCCACCCTGCTGCCGCCTTCAGGAGACTGCGAAACAATCGTGCCCTCTTCGGCCGTTTCGTTCGGTTCGTAAGTTCTTTTAACCGATAGATTATTGATACTTTTTTCCGCCGAATCAATTGTTGATCCCACAAAATCGGGTACGACGAAAGTCTGGCTTGCGGAAGGGTTAAACACATTAAATACTACTATTACCAACGTGGCCGCCACAGCTACAAGCAGCAGCAATATGCCGACTTTCCAGTACATGTTCTTCTTTTTTACAACGGCGGGTTTTATAACCGAGTTTTTGTAAATCGAGGGTATATCCAAGAACGAGCCTTCGGGGTCGGCAAGCGAAAGCACGAGGTCGTTCTTAAACCCGTCCATCGATTGGTACCTGTCCCTCTTGTTCTTGTTGGTCGCTTTAAGAACTATATAATTGACTGCCTGCGAAAGATTAGCGTTCACTTCGGCGGGCGGCGTGATCTGCTCGTTGATATGCTTGAGCGCGACGGAAACCGTCTCCCCGCCAGTGTGGGGCAGTACGCCGGTCAGCATTTCATACAGCACAATGCCAAGAGAATATATATCCGTCCTTGTATCCACTCTCTCTCCTTTTGCTTGTTCGGGAGAGATATAATGAACGGAGCCGATAACCTGGTTGGCCTGCTCTTCTTTTGTCGAAAGGCTCTTCGCTATGCCGAAATCGGTAAGCTTTATGTTATCTTCTTTGTCGATAAGTATGTTTTGGGGCTTTATGTCGCGGTGTATTATGCCTTTTTTATGTGCGGCGGCAAGCGCCGAACATATCTGTATCGCGTACTTTACAGTCTTCTCCTCATCCAAACAGCCCTGCCGCTCGATTATCTTTTTAAGCGTCGTGCCTTCTATGTATTCCATGACCATGTAATAAGAGCCTTCGTCAAGCCCAATATCCGTAACGCGCACGATGTTTTTATGGTCAAGGGAAAACACCGCTTCAGCTTCCCTCTTGAAGCGGTTTACATATTCGGCGTTATTAGAAAAGCATTCCTTCAACACCTTTATAGCGACAATTCTTTTCGTCTTTCTGCAAAACGCGGTGTATATATCCGCCATTCCGCCCGAATCTATTTTTTCGCGTATCTCGTATCTTGAGCCAAGCAGCAATCCCGTCATACGCTGTCACCGTCCATATACGCGAGCACCACGCTTATGTTATCGTCACCGCCGTGCCGGAGCGCCGCGGCGACAAGCTCGTCCGCAGCCGCGGGTATGCCGCGTTTTAAAATCGATTCTATCTCTGAATCAGGCACGGTTGAGTTAAGGCCGTCGCTGCACAGCAATATTACATCGCCCTTTTTCAGCGGTACGGTAAACGTATCGACTTCCACGCTTTCGTCCGTTCCCACCGCGCGGGTAATAACGTTGCGGTTGGGATGGCGCAGCGCTTCCTTCTTCGTAATAAATCCGTTGTCTACGAGCATCTGCACGTATGAATGGTCTTTAGTTATCTGGGATAGGTTTGCGTCCCTGTATAGATACGCGCGCGAATCTCCGATGTGGCCGATTATAGCTTCCGAGTTCCGGAAAACGGCTACCGTAGCCGTAGACCCCATGCCTTTAAGCATAAGATCCGAATTGGCTCTGTCCCATACGTTTTTATTAGCTTCAATGAGTATAGCGCAAAGGTCCTGCTTTGTTATGCTTTGCGGGTCCGCGTTTTTAAGCGCTTTCTTTATCGTGTCGACAACGAGCCTGCTCGCGACTTCACCCGCCCGGTGGCCGCCCATGCCGTCCGCGACAACGGCAAAAAAGCCGTCGCTTCCCTCCGGCGCGTATAAAAAATCCTCATTCTGATTTCTTACGATACCCTTATCAGTTTTCGAGTAGTAGATCATTTTCCCTCGTGTTTTAACCTGAGCTGGCCGCAGGCGCCTTCTATATCCCCGCCCAGCGACCGCCTAACCGTAGCGCTCCTGCCCCGCTTAACAAGCTCCGCCGCAAAGGCTTTTGCTTTGTTTTTATCGGGAGGCAGGTATCCGCCCGCAGCGCTGTTTAGAGGAATAACGTTTACATGGCAATTAAGGCCGTGTAATTCCTTAACCAGCGAATTGGTATCTTCTTCTCCGTCATTGAAACCTTTTATCAGCGTGTATTCAATTATAACGCGTCTGCCCGTTTTTTTAAAGTACGTAATTGCGCTATCCAGAATTTGCCTTACGGTATATGCGGACGCGGCGGGCATTATCTTTTTTCTTTTTTCGTCAATGGCCGAGTGCAGCGATATGCAAAGCGTTAACGGCAGCCCTTCGTCTGCCAGCTTCAATATGCCCGGCACGATCCCGCATGTAGACAGCGATATATGTCTTATGCTTATTCCGTGCTTTTCCCCCAGCGCCCGTATGAAGCATATCACGTTGTCGTAATTGTCGAGAGGCTCGCCGGTACCCATCAAAACAACGTTGGATATTTCGCCCGCTTCGCTTGCCGCAATAAATTCCGATCTCATTTCGCCGCACGAGAGGTTTCGTATCAGCCCTTCCCTGCCCGAGGCGCAAAAAGCGCAGCCCATGCGGCAGCCTACCTGGGTTGATACGCACAGCGTGTTGCCGTGGTGATAGCGCATGAGCACGCACTCTACAAGCCCGCCGCCCGACATGGCAAGCAGGTACTTTGCCGTGCCGTCTGAAGACGTGAGCTTTTCGACGATGCGCGCGTAGCCTTCGTCATGTTCGCGGCGCAGCCTTTCCCGCAAAGCCTTTGAAAGGTTTGACATGTCCTCGAACTTAACGCCTCGGGAAAGCCAGTCTTCCAGCTGCTTAGCGGCAAACGGCTTTTCGCCCATGCCTGTAACCAGTTCTTTTAACTCCTGCGAATTCAAAGAAATCAGGTCGTTCATGTTCTCTTCATCACCGCTATATAAAACCCGTCCGAACCGCATTGGTGCGGATACAGCGTTTTCGGCGGCCTGTCATATTTAAAACTATCGTTTGCAGCAAGAAATCTATTTGTCACCTGTTCGTTCTCCTCTTTGTTTATCGAGCAGGTTATATAAGCGAGCTTCCCTCCGGGTTTTACGTATTCTGCGCATACCGATAGTATGCCATACTGCGTCTCTGTAAGCGAAGCTATGTCTTCTTTGCTGCGCGAATAGCGAATGTCGGGGCTTTTTGCCATCAACCCCATCGCGCTGCACGGCGCGTCTACCATAACTACGTCAAACGAGCCGCTGTATGCAGGTTCGTATTCCGCGGCGTCGCGCACATCGGCGCGCGCATTTATAACGCCCAGCCGCTCATAGTTCTTTATTGTCATGTCCACCCTGTGAGCGTGCTTGTCCCATGCGGCTATTTCCAGCGTGTTGCCGGCAAGAGCGGCCGCGTAAGCGCTTTTGCCGCCAGGAGCAGCGCAGCAGTCCAGCAGCTTCATGCCGCGCTCTATTCCGGTGTCGAGTACCGCCCTCATCGCGCTTTCCGACTGCACCGCTATCCAGCCGTTTTTGTAAATATCCGTATTTTCTACATCCGTAAGGCCTTGTATTATATATGAATTCTCTATGCTTCCCTGCGAATACCGCAGACCGAGATTACTTAGTTCGGCCGTAAACCTTTCCGCATCGGTGCGCAGCGTGTTCATGCGTACGGCGGTTCCGGCCGGGTGCTTATACATAAGCAGGTCTTTGGCAAAGTCGTATCCGAAATCGGCTATATACTTCTCGCATATCCATTGCGGGTAGCTTGAAGCTATGCTGAGCGAGAATGCGTCCTCGTCCGAAGGATAGGCTATATCGTCCTTGCCTTTCAAAAGCGCGCGCAGCACCGCATTAACAAACCCCGACGTCTGCGGCTTTATCCGTTTTACCAGCTCAACGCTTTCGCTTACGGCGGCGTAGCCTTCGGTATCCATGAACATTATCTGGCACGCGCCGAGCCGCAGTATGTTTTTAACGCTGCCGTGCACGCGGCCGGATGTAATAAACCTGCTAAGTGTATAGTCTATACGCAGCAGGTTTTCCATGGTCGTGCGCACAAGCAGCGACGCAAATCTCTTGTCTTCATCGGAAAGTTCGGAAGGTATATGTTCTTTCAGCGCCAGAGAAATATAGGCGCCGTTCCTTGTAATTGCAGTAAGCGCGTTATAAGCGGCCCGCCTCGCGTTCACTCGAAACGCTCCCCGTTAAGCTTCCTGCCCCGGAAGAATTCCTCGGGGCTCATACGCCTGGTGCCGGGTGCCTGCATCGATTCTATACGCAGCAGGCCTTCTCCCGTTCCCACCACAAGGCCCCGCTTTGCGTCGGCGTGAACAAGCCGCCCCGGCTCTGCGCTGCCGGGAAGTACGCTCGCGCTCCATATCTTTATCGCGTCCCCTCCGATACGAGCAAACGTGCCCATCACGGGGTCGAGCGCGCGAACTAGGTTGTATATCTCCTTTGCGGGCTTGTTCCAGTCTATCCTGCCCAGTTCCTTGGACAGCGGAGGATAATAGCTCGATTTGCTCTCGTCCTGCTTTATCCTGCCTGCGGCGCCGCTTTCTATGTCCTTAAGCGTTTTAATAAGAAGTTCTGCCCCGAGCTCGGACAGCACATTATAAAGCTCGCCGCCCGTCATATTTTCGCCTATATCGACGGAGGCGGACGAGATTATGTCTCCCGTATCGAGCCCGGGGTCCATATACATTATCGTTACGCCTGTCCTAGTTTCGCCGTTAATAATAGCCCATTGTATAGGCGCGGCCCCGCGGTAAGCGGGCAGCAGAGAAGCGTGCACGTTTATGCAGCCAAGCGGCGGTATGTCGAGTATCGATACGGGCAGTATCTGCCCGAACGCCGCGGTGACTATTATGTCGGGCGCGATATCCTTTACGGCCTTAACGCCCTCCTCGGACCTTATCTTTTCAAACTGCAGAACCTTAATGCCGCTTTGCTGGGCAAGCTGCTTTACCGGCGAAGGCGTCAGTTTATAGCCCCGGCCGCTTTTCCGGTCGGGCTGCGTTATTACCGCCGCTATATCGTACCCCGAGTCAATCAGCTTTTTAAGGCTGGGCACGGCAAACTGCGGCGTGCCCATAAATACTATCTTCATTCTGACTCTGTTTCCTCGATCATCTTGTCGACAAACAATACGCCGTCAAGATGGTCTATCTCATGGCAGAATATGCGGGCCGGTATGCCCGTTATCTCCTCTTTGTGCATCTTCCCGTGCCTGTCCATATACTGCACCGTTATGGTTTCCGGCCGTTTTACCTTTCCCCTCACGCCTATTACGGAAAGGCAGCCTTCGTCATCTATTGCCTCTCCCGAGGATTTCAGTATCTTAGGATTGATTATTTCATAATACTGGTCTTCGTATTCCACGACGGCTATACGCCGCAGGACTCCCACCTGAGGCGCGGCGAGCCCCGCGCCTTCCTCTATATGGAGCGTCTCTTTCATGTCGTCCAGCAGCGTTATTATATGGGGCGTTATCGACTGGACGGGCCTTGAAACTTTCCTTAACCTTTCGTTATTTACTCCGGTCACGATTTCTCTGATTGCCATGCGTTTCTCCTCTATATCATGCTTTGCGGGTTGATTTCCATACCGAACACGCAGTTCGCATATGTTTTTGCGTCCGAATACTCGTAAAGTTTCCTGCGGAACAGGGGCAGCTTGTCGTCGTTTTGCACCTTTATAAGCAGCTGCCAGCGCGATTTGCCCTTTATTTTTTTAACGGGCGCTTCGCTTATATCAAACAGCAGTACGTGTTCCATTATATCAGCATACTGCTGTTTTAAACCTTTCGCATACTCGACGCAGGCTTTATGCGCGGCTTCTTCGTCCTTGCCCGCGAATACTATCCTGAAAAACACCGAGTAGGGAGGCAGCATCGCCAAACGCCTTACGCCCATCTCCTTGTCAAAGAAGCCCTCATAATCGTGCGATTTTGCGTACTCCACCGCGTAATGCTCAGGGCAGTACGTCTGTATGACTACCTTGCCCGGGTCTTTACGCCCGGCGCGGCCCGAGACCTGCTCGAGCAGCTGGAAGGTCTTTTCGGGGCTCCTGTAATCGGGTATATGCAGCGAGCTGTCGGCGGATACTACGCCCACGAGCGATACGTTCTCAAAGTCAAGGCCTTTGGCTATCATCTGCGTGCCAATCAGTATATCGGCCTTACGTTTTTTGAACTGCTCGTATATCTTAATATGCGCGTCCTTGGCTCTTGTAGTGTCAAGGTCCATACGCAGCACGCTTGCCTCGGGGAAGTGCTTCTTTACCTGCTCTTCCACCTGCTGCGTGCCTATGCCGAACTGCTTTAGGTAAGGCTTGCCGCACGCAGGGCAGACGTTGCGCAGGCTCCTTTTACGGCCGCAGTAATGGCATACCAGAGAAGAACAGCTTGCGTGGTATGTCATCGACACTTCGCAATTGTCGCAGTATTCAACGTAACCGCAGCCGCGGCACATTACAAAAGTCGAATAGCCGCGCCTGTTTATGAACAGCATTATCTGCCGGTTATCCGCCAGCGCCCGTTTCATTTCATTATACAACAAACCCGAAAAAATTGTTCTGTTTCCGCGAACTAACTCCTCGCGCATGTCCACTATTTTTACTTCGGGCAGTTTTAGGTCAAAAAGCCTGTTTGGCATAACTATAAGCTTATATATGCCGTTCTTTGCCTTGATATAGCTCTCTACTGACGGCGTAGCGGAAGCGAGCACCAGCGTTGACCCCTCTATATTGGCGCGCATCCTCGCTATCTCGTGCGCGGTGTATTTCGGGTGTATGTCCGACTTATAGCTGGTTTCGTGCTCTTCGTCTATTATTATCACGCCTATGTTTTTAAGCGGAGCGAATATTGCCGACCTTGCGCCTATTACCACTCTCGCGTTGCCATGCACCATGCGCTTCCATTCGTCGTACCTCTCGCCCGTCGAAAGCGTTGAATGGTATACTGCGATATGCTCGCCTATGCGCCGCTCAAACATGGCTACAAGCTGCGGCGTCAGCGATATCTCGGGTACGAGCACGATGGCGCTTTCGCCTTTTGCGAGGCAGTCCTTTACTACCTTTATATATACTTCCGTCTTGCCGCTGCCCGTAACGCCGTGCAGCAGGTATTTGCCCTTGCCCGCGGTTATGGCATTAACCGCGTTTTGCTGGTCCTCGGAAAGCACGAATTCTTCCTCCATGCTTCCCGCCTTTTTCGGCCTGCGGAACGCGTTTATCTTCTCTATTTTAAGAAAGCCTTTTTTGACAAGCGCGTCTCTTGCGGAGGCGCTGCCCGGCAGCAGCTCTTCAAGCGCCCTTGCGTCCAGACGCTTATGTTCGCGCATCACGCGCAGCGTTTCAAGCTGCTTTGGCGCCTTGATGCGGCCGGACGCGGCAACGAATGACGCCGCCGCCTGCTCGTATTCCTGCTCCGATAATAAAAAAACGATCTCTCGTTCGTACTTGTCGCTTACCCTTCCGCCGCGCATTTCCGCCGGGAACATAAGCCGCAGCGACGTTGCGAGCGTCGTATGATAGTATTTTTGCATCAGGTAAGCGAGCTTTATCTGCCCCTCCGTCAGCGCCGGGAAATCGGATATTACGGAGTATATATCCTTTAAGCGCTCGGCGTCGTACTGGCATTGCTCCGAAAGGCGCAGCACGTAGCCCTCGCGCAACGCGTTGCCCTTGCCGAAAGGCACTCTTACCCGATATCCGGCGGTTAAGTTCATGCCTGCAGGGACGCGGTATTCAAACACCCTGTCCACATTTGAGCTTACAATATCTACGATAACGCTGGCAAACATGCGTCACCTCGGGACTGCGGTGAAAAGTCTGTAGGCTTCCTGTACAATACGTTTTGCGAGCCTTTTTTTGCTGTCGCTTCCCAGATCCGTTACGCTGCCGTCCTTGCAGAACAGTTTGATGTTGTTGTCGTCCGCGCCGAAGCCTTCGCCCCGTTTCGAAACGTCGTTTAATGCTATCATATCAACACGCTTTGATTTTAACTTGCTTATCGCGTTTGCTTCCAGATCATCGGTTTCGGCGGCAAACCCTATAAGCACCTGGCCTTTCTTCCTGCGCTCGCCCAGCTCTTTTAATATGTCCCTGGTCCTTATAAGCGAGAGCTTCATATCGCCACCCTTTTTTATCTTTTGTGCGCTGTAGCTTTCGGGCGTGTAGTCGGCGACCGCCGCCGCCATAACAATGATGTCCGCGTTCTCCGACAGCGAAAGCATATTATCCGCCATCTCGCTTGCGGAGGTAACGTTTACGGTATGGGCCTTATTGGGCGGCTCAATAGCCACCGGCCCGGACACTAGCGTAACGTCGGCGCCGCGTTCAAGAGCGGCTTCGGCAAGAGCGTAGCCCATCTTGCCCGAAGAGTTGTTGGAAAGATAGCGCACGGGGTCTATCGGTTCTCTTGTAGGCCCGGCGGATATAAGTACGCGTATGCCGCTCATGTCGTAAAGCGAGCGTAGCACTTGCTCGGCGTATTCTAATATCTCCTCCGGCTCCTTCATCCTGCCCGAGCCGGTATCGCCGCAGGCGAGCGCTCCTTCGCCCGTATCCATCACGTAATATCCCCTGCTCTTTAAAACCGCTATGTTATCCTGAACGGCGGGGTCTTCGTACATCGCCGTGTTCATCGCGGGAGCGAATATGACAGGACATTCCGCCGCAAGCAGCGTCGTGGTCAGCATATCGTCCGCTATGCCCGACGCGACTTTCCCAAGTATATTAGCGGTAGCGGGCGCGACAATAAACATGTCCGCCTTTTTAGCGAGCGAGACATGTTTTACATCAAATTCATTTGTCCTCCTGAACGTGTCGGTTATCGCCTCGTTGCCGGAAAGCGTTTCGAACGTCAGCGGCGTAATGAACTCCTGCGCGCTCTGCGTAAGTATCGCGTGTACGTCATAGCCTCTTTTTTTAAGAAGGCTGGCAAGATAGGCCGCCTTGTACGCGGCTATGCCTCCCGATACGCCAAGGACGACCGCTTTCGGCATCTATTGATTCTCCTCCGGAGCTATGTAAGTAATTTTGTCATAATATATCTCTTTTGCAGCCTGAGAGACGGGGTTTGACTCCTGCGATTCCGTCAGGGGCTCCGCGCCGTCCACGAGCTGCCTTGCCCTTTTCGCTGATTCTATTACAAGCGTATACCTGCAGTCCACCTTTTCTCTCAGTTCACTTACTCCCGGATACATCATATATAATCACCATTCCTTTAAATGTTTAAATTTATCAATATTTCTTGTTACCTTCAGCCTCTCGGCCTCGATAATACATCCGATGCTGTGCACGACTTTTTCTATGTTGTCGTTGACTATCACATAGTCATATTCGCCCATAAGTCCCATTTCGCCCGCGGCCTTGCTGAGCCTCATATTTATCTGCTCTTCGGTCTCGGTGGCGCGGCTCCTTATCCTGTGCTCCAGCTCTTCAAACGACGGAGGCACCAAGAAAAGGTAGACGCCCTCCGGAAACGCTTTTTTTACGTTGAGCGCGCCCTGCACGTCTATTTCGAGCAGCACGTTGCGCCCTTCTTTAAGCTTTTCCATCACGAAACTTTTTGGCGTTCCGTAATAGTTGGAATATACTTTGGCGTACTCTAAGAACTCTCCCTGTTTGATGAGTTCGTCGAACTCTTCCTTTGTTTTGTAAAAGTAATCGACCCCTTCAAACTCTCCCGGCCTGCGCTCGCGCGTAGTGCAGGAAACGGACAGCACAAGATCTATCCTGTGTTTCATAAGCGCGTCGCAAACAGTACCCTTGCCCGTTCCCGAAGGGCCGGATAATACGATAAGCAGTCCGTCGCCCATGCGTTAATCCTCTATATCGTCGTCTTTATCGGACAGCCTGTGCGCTACAGTCTCGGGCTGGACTGCGGAAAGTATCACGTGGTCGCTGTCCGTTATTATAACGGCTCTCGTCCTTCTGCCGTATGTTGCGTCAATAAGGTTGCCTTTTTGACGGGCTTCCTGTATTATGCGCTTTATCGGCGCCGATTCGGGGCTTACTATGGCTATCATCCTGTTGGCCGAAACGATATTTCCGAAACCGATGTTTATAAGCCGGATACCCATAAACTTCCTCCCACCTTTATTCAATATTCTGAACCTGTTCCCTTATTTTTTCCACAACGCTTTTTCCTTCTATAACCGCGTTGGTGATATCCATATCCTGCGATTTGGAGCCTATAGTGTTTAACTCTCTGTTCATCTCCTGCACCATGAAATCGAGTTTCCGGCCTACCGCCGCCCTTTCCGACAGGGCAGCCCTGAACTGGCTGATGTGCGTTTCAAGCCGCACTATTTCCTCGGTTATGTCGGCTCTGTCCGCCATATAAGCGACTTCAGCGTTAAATCTTGCTTCGTCAAGCTCCGCGGCGCTTGTAAGCTCCGCTATTCTTGCCTTAAGCTTTTCGGCGTACTCCCTTGGTACGGCGTCCTTTTTAGAGTCTATCGCCGTCTTGATGGCTTCCAGCGCGTTAAGGCATACGATTATGTTGGCCTTTAGCTGCTCGCCTTCTCTCTGCCTCATGCCGGTGAGTATGTCGAGCGCCGAGTTTAAAGCCCCGGTCACCAGCGCTTTTTGCTTTTCCTCGTCTTCGGGCGCTTCCTCGATTACAATAGCGTCGGGTATGCTTATTATATCGGACAGCTTTAAGTCGTCCTCCAGCCTGAAATTCACGGCAGCCTGCCTCGCGGCGGAAAGGTAAGACCTTATAAGCCCTAAGTCAGCCGTTGCCTTCTTTGAATCGTCTTCCAAAGACGCGTAATTTACAAATACGTCTACGCGCCCGCGCTCAAGCCTGTCTTTTATCGTTTTGCGTATAAGCTCTTCCGCAAACAAAAGCGTACGGGGTATCCTTACATTGATATCGAGGAACCTGTGGTTGACCGTCTTTATCTCTATGGTTATTTTTCTTCCGTCCATTTCGGCCTCGGCTCTGCCGAAGCCCGTCATGCTGAGCAACTTAAACGTTCGCCACCTTACAATCGTATTATCCTTCAGCGGCGCTTAACTAAAATGGCGCAACACTGATAATAAATGATTATAGCATACTGCGTCAAAAAAAATAAGCGAATACGTTAAAAAACTTTAAATTCGACTTATTTTCATCGCATTGCACTGTTTTACGCGGTAATAGCTTACAAAGAGAACAATTCGTCCGGCATCGGCGGCGCTAGTTTATTCCGTTTGCCGTTTTCAATCACGCAGACGTCTTTTTCGGTGATTTTACCTATTACGGCGGCGCTTATGCCATTTGCCTTAAGACCAGCAAGCATAGCCTGCTCGTCCGGAGTCGTTATGAGCATGCTGCCGCTGCCAATTAGCCTAAACGGGTTTATGCCCAGAAACGAACAGATTTTTTTCGTCACATCAAGAACCGGTATACTTTCGGCATACAAATCGCATCCTGCACCCGAGGCTTCGCACATCTCGTGCACCGCGCCGTACACTCCGCCCTCGGTGACGTCGTGCATCGCGGAAGCGCCCAGCCTCCCTGCAAGCACGCCCTCGCGTATTACGCTTATGCGCTCTCCGAGAGATTCTATGGCCTTTTCGTCTTCGGCAGTCAGTATGCCCTTAAGGCGCTGCCTGTAGTCGTTTGCTATTATATAAGTGCCCTCAGTTGCTGCATATCCCGTCATTATCAGGCCGTCGCCCGGGCGCGCCCCGCCGCTGGTTATTAGCTGCCTGCTCTCGATTCTGCCTATTACCGTAGTTGATACGACGATGCGGTTAACGGCGTCCGTCACTTCGGTATGACCGCCTATTATGTCTATGCCAAGCTCGTCCGCCGCAGACGCAAGCTCGTCTACTATTCGCTCAACTTCCTCAAGCGTTTTATCGGGCGGTATAAGCAGCGTTACCAGCATGGCTTCAGGCTGCGCGCCCGAAGAAGCGACGTCGTTGCACGATATGTGTACGGCAAGGCTGCCCGCGTTCTCCGCAGCGCCCGTTAAAGGGTCGGTAGACAGAACGCACGCTTCGCCGTTAAAATCCAAAGCGGCGCAGTCTTCGCCCACGCCGGCGCGGAGCAGCACCTCGCGCTTCGGATGCAGCCTTGAAAGCACTATGCTATTAAGCTGTTCATTTGTCAGTTTGCCTTTCCTCATGCCTTGTTAAGCTCTTCCAGTGCTATTTCATTGACTATCTGCGGGTTAGCCTGGCCTTTTGTGGCCTTCATTACCTGCCCGACAAAGAACAATATCGCTTTTTGCTTCCCGCCCTTAAAATCGGCTACCGGCCCCGGATTGTCAGCTATCGCCTTCTTTATCATCGCGCGTATCTCGTCGGAGTCGTTAAGCTGAGTTAAGCCTTTTTTGTTTACTATAGACTCGGGGTCTTCGCCCGTACGGAACACCTCTTCGAATACCGTCTTGCCCACGGTCATGTTTATCCTGCCTTCGTCGACCATATTTAGAGTCTTAACGAGGTGCTCCGGCTTTACGGGATTGTCTTCGGACGCTATGCCGTCTTCCTTCAAAAGCCGCAGCAGGTCGGACATTATAAAGTTACTCAGCCTTTTCGGGTCGCCGTAACCCTTAAGGCACTCCTCGAAAAACAGCGCGACGGATTTATCGGCGGTAAGCACGCCGGCGTCGTATTCGGGAAGCCCCAGAGAATCTACGTAGCGCCTCTGCTTCGCGGCGGGCAACTCGGGAAGGCTTTCCTTGAACGCGCGTATCTGTTCGTCGGTAAGCGTTATAGGCACAAGGTCGGGGTCGGGGAAATACCTGTAGTCATGCGCTTCCTCTTTGCTGCGCATAGCGTAGCTTTTTCCTTTAACGTCGTCGAAACGCCGCGTCTCCTGCACTACCGTTCCTCCGTCGCTTATTACGTCCATCTGCCTTTCGCTTTCGGCCTCTATTGCCCTGTAGACGGCGGAAAAGCTGTTTAGGTTCTTCATCTCCGTGCGCGTGCCGAGAACGTCGCTTCCCGCTTCGCGCACCGATATGTTGACGTCGCAGCGCAGCGAACCCTCCTGCATCTTGCAGTCCGAAACTCCCGTGTACTGCAATATGCTCTTAAGCGTCTCTAAGAACGCCTTCGTTTCTTCAGCGCTCCTTAAGTCCGGCTCGGTTACTATCTCTATAAGCGGCACTCCGCACCTGTTGTAGTCCACAGCGGTGCCGGCGCCCGCGTCGTGCAGCAGCTTGCCCGCGTCCTCCTCCATGTGTATCCGCGTTATCCTTATGCGTTTCTCAGCGTCGCCCACCTTTATGTCTATAAATCCGTTCCTGCACAGCGGCAGGTCAAACTGTGATATCTGATACGCTTTGGGCAGGTCGGGATAATAATAGCCTTTCCTGTCCATCTTAGAAAAATTGGCTATCTCGCAATTAGTAGCGAGGCCCGCCTTTGCCGCGAACTCCACGACTTTTTTATTAAGCACGGGAAGTACGCCCGGCATACCCGTGCATACTGGACAGCAGTGCGTATTTGGCTCGCCGCCGAATTTGTTTTCACACCCGCAGAATATCTTGGTATTCGTAGCAAGCTCTACGTGCACTTCAAGGCCGATTACGGTTTCAAATTCCATTACGCTTCACCTCCCGCGAACGTTGGACAGCCAATAGCAGGCATCGACTGCTCGAGCGCGTAAGCGGCGCGCAGCATCGTTTCCTCCCCCATCGGCTTTACTATTAGCTGCAGGCCCACAGGCAGGCCGCCGCTCAATGCGCACGGCACGGAAACCGCCGCGAGCCCCGCGATATTTACGGGTACGGTGTATATATCCGTAAGGTACATCTGCATCGGGTCGCTCTTCTCGCCTTTCGTAAAAGCCGGAGCGGGCGCGACGGGCGACAGTATACAGTCGTATTTTTCAAACAGCGCATCGAAATCGCGCTTTATGAGCGTGCGCACTTTCAGCGCTTTGAGGTAATACGCGTCGTAATAGCCGGAGCTCAGCACATAGTTGCCCAGCATTATGCGGCGCTTAACTTCCGCGCCGAAGCCTTCGTTGCGCGTCTTTATATACATGTCAACGACGCCGTCGTATTCTTTCGCGCGGTAGCCGTACTTGACGCCGTCGAACCTTGAGAGATTCGACGTGGCTTCCGCGGACGATATTATGTAGTATGCGGAAAGCGCGTAATCGAACGTGGGCAGCGACGTTTCTTCGACAACAGCGCCCATGCTCTCAAATGCCTTAATGGCCGAATTTAGCGCCTCGCGCACGCCGGCATGCAGCGAGTCGGATAGATATTCTTTGGGAAGCCCTATCTTTAAGCCCTTTACGTCTTTGCCTATAGCCTGCGTATAATCGGGATACGCTGCGTCCACGGACGTCGAATCGCGTCTGTCGTGGCCGCAGATTACGTTGAGCGCCGCCGCAGCGTCCTCCACTGTGCGCGTAATCGGGCCAATCTGATCGAGCGACGACGCAAACGCGACAAGCCCGTACCTTGACACCGCGCCGTACGTGGGCTTTAAGCCCACCACGCCGCAGTAAGACGCGGGCTGCCTTATGCTGCCGCCCGTGTCCGAGCCGAGCGCAAAGGGAGCCATCATGGAAGATACCGCCGCGGCGCTGCCGCCCGAAGAGCCGCCGGGCACCTTCGTCAGATCCCAAGGGTTTGAAGTCGCTTGGAAAGCGCTGTTTTCCGTCGAAGAGCCCATCGCGAACTCGTCGAGGTTAGACTTGGCGAGCAGTATGAAGCCCTTGCTTTTAAGCAGCTCTGTAACATGCGCGTCATACGGAGGCACGAAGTTTTGGAGTATCTTTGAGGAGCACGTTGTAAGCACGCCTTTAGTGCATATGTTGTCCTTTAATATTACCGGAATGCCGTCGTATTCGCTTAGCTCGGCGCCTTTTGAGCGCCTCTTGTCGGAAGCGCGCGCTTCGTCGAGCGCCGCCTCCCTGCATATAAAGTTAAGAGCCTTAATCTGCGGCTCTTTGTCATCGATCCTCTTTAAAAGCCCTTTTACGAGCTCCTCCGCACTCAGCTCCTTTTTACGAAGAGCGTCCGCGGCCAGCCTGATTGTTACTTCATCTGCGTTCAATATTCCACCTCATTCAACGACTTTGGGCACGATAAAGCATCCGTTTTCTCTTTCGGGCGCGTTTGACGTAAGAAGGTCGTTATCCATGCTTCCCTTGACCTCGTCTTCGCGCAGTACATTCGATACGCCCTGTATATGCGCCGTAGGCATAACGCCGCTTGTATCGAGTTCTTCAAGCTTTTGCGCTGCCAAAAGTATATCTTCAAGGTGCCGCTGGTATTCGGCTTTCTCTTTTTCGTCAAAGCTCAAGCGTGAGAGCGCGGCTATCTTTTCCACTTCTGAAACAGGAACGAGCATATATCCTCCTTGTCTATTCGTTTAAATCATATGTATAAGTAGCGTAAAAGCTGTTTCTTCCGCTGCCGATGTACTGTATAAGATATATTTGCCCCGACGAAGGCACAGTCGCGAAATCGTACGTGCTGCATAACGCTGCCTGCGCAGCGGAGCCGGCGCTTACGACGTCGTAGGAAAACAGACCGTATTTATATTCTCCGGCAGCCGCCACCGACGCGTCCATGTAATAGACTTTGCTGCCGTTCTGTGAAAAGCCAAAGCCGGTGATATCCGCATTTTGAGCGATATACGTCGATTCCCCTGTTTCTATATCACATAATTTGAGGCTCGTCAATACCTCTTCGCTGTCGGACGCCGACGTTTCCAGCACGAGCATCTTCTTTCCGTCGGGCGCTATCGTGAAATCTATGCCCGACGTTATCTCTCGCCTTACGGCGCCTATCTCATAAATTCTGCCCGACGTACCCGCGTTCTCCGCGAAAAACAGCCTTCCGTACGACACGCCGAGCGCTCCTTCCGATCCGGCGCGTTCTTCCACTGCGGTTATCGAAAACGTACCGTCCTGCGAGAACGTGCACGACATCATCTGCATTGTGCCGTGGCCTGTCATCGCGTAAAGGGTATCGCTTGTATCTGACCACGTAAATGCCGCAGTATCGCTTCCGAACCCCTCTTCCCCGAGATTGATGAGGCGGCCGGCCGTAAAATCATACACATAAAGCACCCTGTTTTCTATCGATACGTCGAGTATAGCGATATAGCTGCCGTCGGGTGAAAACGCCGCCTCGTCTATCGCGTAAAAATCCGAAACGTCTATGCTCTGTATCCTGCCGTTCGGGTCGAGTATCCAAAGCTTTTCGGACAACGGGAAAATATCCGGCGCTTCGGGCGTATACATTCTCGAGAAAGCTATCCTGCCGTCCCCGGCCGCCGCGAGGTATTTGCCGTTTTGCAGCAGCAAAGGCGTGTCCATCAGCACGCCGTCTTTCATTACCACGCTGCGCCCTTCGGCGGCGGAATAATCCGCTTCGCTCAAGTATTCGGGCAGCGCGTCTTTTGCAAGCTGCGCCGCATATACAGTATTGCCGGGCAACACGGTTTTAAGCATTTCGTTGGCGGCGTTTCTAAATTCGTTCGCCGCCTGCTCGGTATCAAAAGGCTCGGATATCAATAGCTTGTTTTTAAGGTCTGAGCACAGCACGGGAGTCATGTTTATATTGTCCGGCCATGTGTCTTCCTGGTGCTCGTAAAAAGAATCAGACAGGCAAAAATACTTGGCCTCGGTGTTCTCCGCACCGGGCGTCAGCTTTAATATAAGGTTGCCCTCCGACTCTTCCACGTCAAATTCCACAGCGCGCGAAAGCTGAACGTATAATATAAGCGTGTTGTCGTTTGCGGGCACTTCCTGAAAAATACCAAGAACAATATCGGAAACGCCCTTATCGGAATTCGCCTCGTAATCCCAGAAGCTGATGTTGCCAAGCTTTATCATCAGCCTTTGAGGCTGCATAAGCTGCGATATCTCGTATTCCGGAAGCCTTGTCAGCTTTGATTCGGGATAGCCCGCTTTTCTGCTCCCGCTGAGCATTGAAAGCGTTATTATCGTTTTGCCGCCGTCTGTCGCGATGTTTACGTCTTTGAGATTGATGTTCTGGCCAGGCTGCGATATGCCGCCCGCGGCCGTCTGGCTGGGCGCGGAAGAAGCCCCCGGCTGCTGATTTGAACAGCCGAGCAGCAGCGCCAGCATTATGACTGCTATTACCGTAACCTTTAAAGACTTCAACATAACCATCCTTATGTTAAGCGAGTAAGCTTTTTGAGTACTGGGCCGCGTTTGCCTTTATCCTCCCGGCGTCCGCGAATTTTATCTCGCCGTTTTCATAAAGTATATCTCCGCCCACCATCGTCAGCATGACATCCGCGTCGCTTCCGCTGTATACGAGATGGTTGACGAGGTCCGTATCGGGGCAATACCTGAAACCATCCGTGCTGATTATTATGATATCCGCCTGCTTACCGACTTCAATGCTTCCCGTTATGCCGTCTATGCCAAGGGCTTTCGCGCCGTTTATCGTGGCGGCTCTCAAAGCCGTTTTTGCGGGTATCAGTGAGGCGTCGAGATTGACGCCCTTCTGTAGCAGCGCGAACAGCGTCATCTCTTCCATCATAGAAAGGTTGTTGTTGCTGGCGGCGCCGTCGGTAGCGCAGCTTACGTTAACGCCGCTTTTAAGCATAGCTGCCGTGCGTGCTATGCCGCTGCCGAGCTTTAAGTTGCTGCCCGGGCACGACATTACGCTGACGCCTTTTTGCGCCATTATCTCGATATCATTATCTTCCACCCATACGCAGTGCGCTGCCATTACGGGCGCGTCGGTAACCCCTAAGCTGTCCAATAACGCTATCGGCGTCTTGCCGTGGCGGGATATGCAGTCCGCGTGTTCCCCTTTTGTTTCCGAGATATGCACATGCACGCGGGAACCGAGCCTCAATGCCATATCGCGCACCTTGCGGAACAATTCGGAGCTCACGGTGTATTCCGCGTGCGGCCCTATAGCTGCGTCTACGCGCTTATAATCCTTTACGGACTCGAAAAACTCTTCGGCGGCTTTAAGCCTTCTTTCGCCGCCGCCGTCTATGTCTATTACCGCTGCGGCCACCAGCGCCCTTATGCCCGACTCGTCAGCAGCTCTCGCAATTACGCCGTTGAAGTTGTACATATCCGAAAAGCATGTTACGCCGCCCGATACAAGCTCAGCTATGGCAAGCATCGTTCCCCAGTATACCGCCTGATCGTCGAGGTTCTCCTCCGCGGGCCATATCTTTTGCTGCAGCCAGTCCATAAGCTGCATATCGTCCGCAGCGCCTCTGAACAGCGTCATGGGCACGTGCGTATGCGTGTTTATGAAGCCGGGGGCTATTATGCCTCCTTTTGCGTCTATCACCCTGCCGTCCGTAACCGGCGCGTCCTTCTCGCTCCCGACATACGTTATTATGCCGTCCTCTATATGCACGCAGCCTGAAAGGCAGGTATCGTACTTATCTACGGTTATAATATATCCGTTCTTTATGCACGTTTTCATACGCAGCCTCCGTATAAATACCTGTATTGTTCTTCCGTAAGGGTATCAATTTCTATACCCATCGCCTTAAGCTTGAGTTTTGCCACATGCTTGTCTATCTCTTCGGGAACGTTGTAGACTTTAGGTTCCAGCTGTCCCTTTTTGGACAGAAGGTATTTCAATGAAAGCGCCTGAATAGCGAAGCTTAAATCCATTATCTCCGCGGGATGACCGTCGGCGGCAGCGAGATTGACAAGACGCCCCTCGCCCAGCACATAGAGCTCTTTGCCGTCGAGCTTATACGCTGTGATGTTGTTTCTCGCTGTATAGCTTTCGCTCGACATGCGTTTGAGTTCGGAGATATTGACCTCCACGTCGAAATGGCCGGCGTTGGACAGTATCGCCCCGTTCTTCATGTTTTTAAAATGCCTGCCCGTTATAACGTCGCAGCATCCCGTCACGGTAACGAATATGTCGCCTATCAAGGCCGCCTCGTCCATAGTCATTACTTCGTAACCGTCCATAGCGGCTTCCATCGCACGCACGGGGTCTACCTCTGTTACCACCACTTTGGCGCCTAGGCCTTTAGCGCGGAGCGCCACGCCCTTGCCGCACCAGCCGTAACCTGCTACAACTACGTATTTACCCGCGACTACGAGGTTAGTAGTGCGCATTATGCCGTCCCATACCGACTGCCCCGTGCCGTACCTGTTGTCAAACAGGTGTTTGCAGTCGGCGTCGTTGACTGCGATTACGGGGAAAGCGAGCGTTCCCGAGCGCTCTCTTGACTTAAAACGCAGCACTCCGGTGGTCGTTTCTTCGCAAGCGCCCAAAACGTTCGCCGCTTTGCTTTTGTCCCGAGTATGCAGCGCTTCCGAAAGGTCCGCGCCGTCGTCCAGCACAAGGTCGGGGCTGCACGCAAGCGCCATCGATATATGCCGCTCGTATTCTTCCTGCGTTGCCGAGTGCCACGCGTATACGTCCATGCCGCCTGCCGCAAGCGCAGCGGCTACATCGTCCTGCGTCGAAAGAGGGTTGGAGCCCGTTACGGACATCTCGGCGCCGCCTGCCGCGAGCGTCCTGCAAAGATAAGCGGTCTTAGCTTCCAGATGAATGGAGAGAGAAATCTTCACCCCAGCAAACGGCTTTTCTTTTTCAAATTCTGCTTTGATTTCATTAAGCACCGGCATGTTCTTTGACACCCAGGATATCTTCATTTCGCCCGAAGGCGCAAGGCTCAAATCTCTTATCTCACTCATCCGAAATTCCTTTCACAATACCGATAAGGTATTTTTTAAAACTGTCCTTAAGATCGTCGCGGTTAAGCGCGAATTCCACCGTAGCCTTTAAGAACCCCAGCTTGTCGCCCACGTCGTACCTTTTGCCTTCGAATTCATACGCGTACATTCCCTGAATGCCGCATAGCGTTCTAAGCGCGTCGGTAAGCTGTATCTCCCCGCCCTTGCCCGGCTGCTGATGCTCTAGTATATCAAATATCTCCGGCGTTATTATATAGCGCCCCAGTATCGCGAGATCGGAAGGAGCGTTTTTAAGATAAGGCTTTTCCACCATGTCCGTCACTTTATGAAGCCTGTATTCCTTCGACTTGACCTCCGGGTCTATTATGCCGTACCTGTTAAGCTCGTTGGATGGCACTCTCTGCACGCCGAGCACAGTTCGTTTATACTCGTCGAATACATCCATCAGCTGGCCTATAGCCGGCTTTTCCGATACGACTATGTCGTCTCCCAATAGCACTGCAAAGGGTTCGTTGCCTACGAATGTCTTGGCGCAGCTTATTGCGTGCCCCAGGCCTTTTGCTTCCTTTTGCCGGACATAATACACGTCCACGAGGTTCGATACGTCTTCAACTATAGTCAAAAGAGACGATTTGCCCTTTCGTTGGAGCACCGATTCGAGTTCATAGGATTTATCGAAGTGGTCCTCTATATTCCTCTTGCCGCGGCCGGTGACTATAAGTATGCTTTCTATGCCTGCGCTTATTGCTTCTTCAACGATATATTGTATAGTAGGCTTGTCCACTATGGGCAGCATCTCTTTGGGCTGTGCTTTTGTTGCGGGCAGGAATCTTGTCCCCAACCCTGCCGCGGGTATGACCGCTTTTCGTATTTTCAATTTTATCCTCCATAGTCGCTTGTTGATAATATATTATTATACTATATATGGCATCGGTTATTGTTTACAAATTTATGAACAATCGGCGGCGCATCCGTATAGCGGCGTTATATTTGTATCCTTTTTGACATATCATATACCTTGACAGAACATAAGTTCGAATCATATAATTTAGACGGGAACATATGTTCTATATAGAGGCGGATATGGACAGAGTAGTATTACATTGCGACCTCAACAATTTTTTCGTTTCGGCCTCCTGCCTTACAAGGCAGGATTTGGCCGGAAAGCCGGTGGCTGTGTGCGGCGACGTTTCCAAACGCCACGGCATAATACTTGCCAAAAATCAGCTTGCAAAGCGAATGGGCGTTAAAACGGCGCAGCCCATATGGATGGCGCGTACGCTCTGCCCCGAACTTGTGACCATACCTCCCGACTATCCGTTGTACATGGATATGTCGGATAAGGTAAAGAGCGTTTATGAGCGCTATACCGGGCATATAGAGCCTTTCGGCATAGACGAATGCTGGCTCGACGTTACGCCCTTCTACGGCAGCAGGAATTTCGGGAAAAGCGTAGCCGAAGATATCCGCAAAACGGTCAAAAAAGAGACGGGACTTACGGTATCCGTGGGCGTTTCGTGGAACAAGGTGTTCGCCAAGTTGGGCAGCGATTACAAAAAGCCCGACGCCGTAACCGTAGTGAGCAGGGACAACTACAGACAGCTCGTATGGCCTCTGCCCGCGAGAGACCTTATGTATGTGGGCAGAGCCACGGGAATGCGGCTGGAGCGCGCGGGTATAAACACGATAGGAGATATAGCGAACACGCCGCCTGAGATGCTTAAGCTGCTACTCGGCAAAAACGGCGAGACGCTGCACAGCTTCGCGGCGGGCTATGACGACTCGCCCGTAAACAGCGTAGAACACGAATTCGGTGTTAAAGGCATAGGCAACAGTATGACCACTAAGAGCGACTTAAAGACGGACGAAGAAGTCTGGGAGGCGTTCCTTATACTCTCCGAAATGGTGGCGCAGCGGGCAAGAAAGAAGATGCTACAGGGCAAAGTCGTCGCTATATTCCTGCGCGACTACCGCCTCGAGTCGATAACAAGGCAGATGACGCTGCCAAGAGAAACTTATATATCGGGAGAGATAGCGAGATACGCGATGACGCTTTATAAGAACAACTGGGACGCGTCGGAGCGCCCCATACGCGCGATAGGCGTGCGCATAACGGGCCTCTCTGCCATCGATAAATACGTACAGCTTTCGTTTTTCGATATGCAAAGGACGCGTGCGCAGAGCCTCGAGTTTGCCAAGGATGATATAAAAAAGCGCTTCGGCCCGGAAGCCGTAATACGCGCCTCGCTGCTCAGGCCCCAGGTGTACGACCGCTACCCGAAAGAGATACACGACGTGCATCCACTATCATATTTCAGGACGTAACGCCGGGCAATGCCTGTCAGCCCGGAGGCCACGCGAGTTGCCGCCCGCCTAATAGGTGGAAGTGCAGGTGCGGCACCGACTGCCCCCCGTTTTTGCCGGTATTCACCACTATCCTGAAGCCGTCGCCTAAGTTAAACTCTGCCGCGAGCTTTTTGGCAACGCTCATTATATCGGCGAATATGCCCATGTCTTCCTCGGGAGTCTCCGAAATTGACGCTATATGCTTCTTCGGAATTATAAGCACATGTACGGGCGCCTTCTTGTCTATATCATGGAAGGCGCATACATAATCGTCTTCGTACACCTTGGCGGACGGTATCTCGCCTGCGGCTATTTTGCAGAACAGGCAATCATTCATATTAACTCCTCCTTATTTGCACCCCGATTTTTCTCTCATACCCCGTATATAACCGTGCCTTTAACGCCTTTAAGCGTTACTGCCTTAAGCTCGCCCGGCCGGGCGCTTGCTGCCACCCTTACATAGCGCTCCGAATAGCCTTCGAGGCAGCCGGGGTATGCGTCCGACTCATCCTCGAACAGCACTTGCGCTTTGAGCCCTATAAGGCTTAACGCGTACTTTTCCTCACAGGCTTTGCCCAACGCTATAAGCTTGTCCGCCCTTTGCCGCGCGATATGCTTTGGCACTTTAGGCTGCATATCGTACGCCTTTGTACCTTCCCTCGGCGAGAACGGGAACACGTGCAGCCGCGAAAACCCTATTTTCTCAACGAAGTCCATCGTTTCCCGGTGCTCATCCGGTGTCTCTCCCGGAAAGCCCGCGATTATATCAGTGGTTATGGCAGGCTTGTCAAAAAACTTGCGCAGCAGCTCTGTAAACCGGAAGTACTCTTCCGGAGTGTATTTGCGGTTCATGCGCCGGAGCACTGAGCCTGAGCCGCTCTGCAGCGACAGGTGAAAATGCGGGCAGAGGTTTTCCGTTTCCGCGGCCTGCCGTATAAAATCTTCGCCAAGAACCCCCGGCTCTATCGAGCCCAGCCGTACGCGAACGCCCTTAAGCCCGCCGAGTTTGCTTATGACGTCGCCGAGGCCCTTGCTGCCATCCGAATAGGACGCTATATGTATGCCGGTAAGTACCAGCTCCTTTACGCCGCTTTGCGCAAGCGACTTTGCTTCGTCAAGTATGCTTGAAAGGCTCCTTGAGCGCGAGCGGCCTCTTACATAGGGTATTATGCAATAGCTGCAGAAATTGTCGCAGCCCTCCTGTATCTTTATAACGCCGCGCGTACGCTCGCCCGGTTCGCTTAAGCTCATCGGCTCGTAACCGCAGCCCTTAAGGCCGTGCGTCGCGTTTATATTCGCTTCGCCCGCAAGCAGCCGTTCCGAAATATCAACTATAGCCGAACGCTCGTCCGTACCAATAACGGCGTCGACTTCGTCCCAGCTCAGCAGCTCCTGTGCCTGCTTTTGCGCCATGCAGCCCGCAACTATTACCTTGGAATGTTTCGCGGCGCGCCGTATGGCCGCTCTCGACTTTTTGTCGGCTACGGCTGTTACGGTGCATGTGTTGACGACCGTTATTTCCGCGGGCTGCCCGAAATCCACCGCCGTATAGCCGTTCTGTAAAAAAAGCTGCCGCATGTATGCGGTGTCGTATGAGTTGACTTTGCAGCCCAGCGTGTAAAACGATACCGTCTTCAACTCGAAGCGCCTTTCAGCCGCGCGGCGAGGGCACGCCAGTCGGCCATGCAAAGTGTATCGGTAACGGCAAAACCGTTTTCATCGAGAGATTTTAATACATCGTCCAGCCTGTCCATTATTATGCCGGACATTATATATACGCCGCCGGGCTTTAAGTACTTCGCCGCGCCTGTATTAAGCCTTATGATTATATCCGCAATTATATTGGCTGTTATCAAGTCATATTTGCCGTCGCCAGCGTTTGCAAGCAGATCGGATCTTTTTGCAGTAAGCACGGATACCCCGTTAGCTGCCGCGTTTTCTTCCGTTACTTTTACGGACACCGGGTCGTTGTCGAGCGCGAGCACTTTTTTTGCGCCCAGCTTGGCGCACGCTATGCCGAGTATGCCCGAGCCGCAGCCTATATCCAGCACGTCCGCGCCTGCGGGCATGTATTTTTGTATCAGCTCAAGGCACATCCTTGTGGTCTCGTGCACGCCCGAACCGAAAGCCATCCCGGGGTCTATCTCCAATACCGTCTCGCCGGGGCTTGCTTCGTACTGCTCCCACGAAGGTTTTACTATTATGTTCCCCGCGGCCTTAAACGCGGTAAAATGCTTTTTGAAATTCTCGTTCCAGTCGGTATCCTCAATTCTGTTGACGGTCAAGGAAAGCGTGCCCAGGGCGCACGCCGCTGTTTTAAGCGACTCCAAACCGTCGCGTATATACCGCAATGTTTCATCGAACCCGTCTTCGCCGTAATAGGCCTTAACCGTAACGCTGCCCGACGAAGGTGTGCTGAGCCGGTATTCGTCGTGCGCCGCGGGAAGGGCGCTGCCGCCCGTTATCTCCACGCCGCCCGCGCCCGCGTCAAGCAGTACCGACGATACCAGATCGGCGGCTTCTTCGGCCGTTTCCACGCAAACCTGGTTCCAATACATCAAAAATTACCCATTACCCTTTCGAAGAAGCTCTTTTTGTCCTTCATTGATTTGTCGAACTCACGAAGCAGCGTCTTTTGTTTTTCGTTAAGCTTTTTAGGTACTTCGACTATTACCTTGACGTACAGGCTGCCCTTCTTTGTGGAATGCAGGTGCTGTATGCCCTTATCCTTAAGCCGGAACACCGTGCCCGTCTGCGTGCCCTCGTTGAGCCTGTACTTAGCCTTTCCCTCCAGCGTGGGTACTACAAGATCTGCGCCGAGCGCCGCGTCCACAAACGACACGGGCATCTCGAGATAAAGGTCGTACCCTTCGCGCGTAAAAAACTTGTGCGGCTCGACGTATATATATATCTGAAGGTCGCCCGGCGGGCCGCCGCGCTGGCCTGCGCCGCCCTCGCCGCGGAGCGTTATTATCTGCGCGTTGTCTATGCCTGCGGGTATGCTGACCTTCAGCTTTTTGGGTTTTCTCAGTATGCCGCGGCCGCCGCACTCGGGGCAGGGGTCTTTTATTATCGTTCCTCTTCCCCCGCAATCCGGGCAATCCACGACGTTTATAAAGCTGCCGAAAGCCGTGCTGCGCTGCTGCCTTATCTGGCCGGTGCCGCCGCACGCGGCGCACCGCTTTGGCTCCGTCCCCGGCTTCGCTCCCGTGCCGCCGCACGTTTCGCACGTAACGTCCTTATTGAGCTGTACTTCCTTCGACGTTCCAAAGGCCGCTTCCTCAAACGTTATTGTCATTTCCATACGCAGGTCGGAGCCGCGCACCGGCCCGCTCCTTTGCCGCGCGCTTCTCCCGCCCCCGAAAAACGAATCGAATATATCGCCGAACCCGCCGAACCCGCTCATGAAGTCCTCGAAACCGAATCCGGCGCCTCCGGCGGAAGGGTCGAACGCCGCGTGTCCGAACGTGTCGTATTGCTGCCTCTTGTGCTCGTCGCTCAATACCGAATACGCTTCGCTTGCCTCTTTAAACTTTTCTGCCGCTTCCTCTTTGTTTTCATTAACATCGGGATGATATTGTTTTGCGAGTTTCCGGTACGCCTTTTTTATCTCGTCAGCCGAAGCGCTTTTAGATACGCCCAGAACCTCGTAATAATCTCTTTTCTCCGCCAAAATACCAGCACCGCCTGAATATAATTATTATCAAACAAGTTCCCCCGTAAAGCCATAGGCTTTGGTATGGTGTTACGTGGTTTGAAAAACTTAAGCTTTATGAGTGTATATTACACCCCAAAAGCCAAAGCGGCATGCCGCTCTGGCTTTTGTACGAGTAGTAATAAACTTGTTTCCGTATTATATTATTCTTGTTTCTTGTCGTCGTCAACAACTTCGTATTCGGCATCGACAACGTCGTTTTTTGTCTTTGTTTCGCTCGCGCCGCCTGCGCCTCCGCCCATGTTGGCCGAGTTTGCTTGGGCGTTTGCCTGCTGGTAGACCTTGCCGAACACGTCGTAAGATACCTGCGAGAGCTTATCCGACGCGGCTTTTATAGCGGCGCTGTCGTTGCCCGCAAGCGCGCTTCTCACATTGGATATCTCGGCTTCAATCTTGCCTTTATCCTCGCTGCTCACCTTGCCGCCCAAGTCCTTAAGCGTCTTTTCGGTCTGGAATACAAGCGCGTCCGCATTGTTCCTTATTTCTACTTTTTCTTTTTCCTTCTTATCGTCTTCGGCGAACTTTTCGGCTTCCTTTACCGCTTTGTCGATGTCTTCCTTCGACATGTTCGTAGAGGCGGTTATCGTTACTTTCTGCTCGTTGCCCGTTCCAAGGTCTTTGGCCGATACGTGAACGATGCCGTTTGCGTCGATATCGAACGTTACCTCTATCTGCGGCACTCCTCTCGGAGCCGGGGGTATGCCCGTAAGATTGAACCTGCCTAAAGTCTTGTTATGTGCAGCCATCTCGCGCTCGCCCTGCAGCACGTGTATCTCGACGCTCGTCTGGCCGTCGGCCGCCGTTGAGAATACCTGGCTCTTCTTTGTAGGTATCGTAGTGTTGCGGTCGATAAGCTTTGTGAACACGCCGCCCAGCGTTTCGATGCCGAGCGAGAGCGGAGTGACGTCGAGAAGAACGATGTCGTTGACTTCACCGCCTATAACGCCCGCCTGTATCGCCGCGCCAATCGCAACGCACTCGTCAGGGTTGATGCCCTTAAACGGGTCTTTGCCTGTCAGAGATTTCACTTTATCCTGAACGGCGGGTATTCTTGTCGATCCGCCGACGAGTATAATCTTCGAAAGGTCGGAAGCGGTCACGCCCGCGTCCGCCATAGCCTTTTTGGTAGGCTCTACGGTCATCTCCACAAGATCGGCCGTAAGCTCGTCAAATTTGGCTCTCGTGAGCGTCATATCAAGGTGCTTCGGGCCTGACGCGTCCGCGGTTATGAACGGCAGGTTTATGCTCGCCTGAAGCATGCCGGAGAGCTCTATTTTTGCCTTCTCCGCCGCTTCCTTTATGCGCTGCATTGCCATCTTGTCTTTTGAGATGTCTATGCCGCTCGATTTCTTGAACTCGGATACTATGTAATCCATTACCCTCTGGTCAAAGTCGTCGCCTCCAAGGCGCGTATTGCCGTTGGTCGCGAGCACTTCAAACACGCCGTCGCCTATCTCGAGTATCGAGACGTCGAACGTGCCGCCGCCCAAGTCGTATACGAGTATCTTCTGGTCTTCTTCCCTGTCTATTCCGTAAGCAAGCGAGGCGGCCGTAGGCTCGTTTATTATCCTCTGCACATTAAGGCCCGCTATTTTACCTGCGTCTTTCGTCGCCTGCCTCTGGCTGTCCGAAAAGTAAGCGGGCACGGTTATCACCGCTTCGGTGACCGGTTCGCCCAAGTAACTTTCCGCGTCGGCTTTGAGCTTTTGAAGTATCATGGCCGATATTTCCTGAGGCGTGTAGTCCTTATTATCTATCCTAACCTTCCTGTCGGTGCCCATGTCTCTTTTTATTGAAGCGATGGTCTTGTCGGGGTTGGTTATCGCTTGGTTTTTCGCCACCTTGCCAACCAGACGTTCTCCTGTATTTGTAAACGCCACCACGGAAGGCGTGGTTCTGCTTCCTTCAGCGTTTGGTATGACAGTCGGTTCGCCGCCTTCCATTACGGCAACGCATGAGTTCGTTGTTCCAAGGTCTATTCCTATTATCTTACCCATAGTTGTTATCCGCCTATAAAAATATATATATTATTTATTTACGATTACCATGCTGTGACGCAGTATATGATCGTCCAGCATGTACCCTTTGAGAGCTACCGCAGCTACTGTTCCCGAAGATTGGCCTTCTTTAGCGTCCACTTGCTGTATGGCCTCGTGAACGTTGGGGTCAAACTCGCACCCGAGCGCCGGTATTTCCTTTACTCCCAGCGACGCCAACACGTCGTTAAGCTGCTTATATACCATTAATACGCCTTTTGCGAGTGAGTCGTCGCTGTTTTCATCCGTATGCTCGAGCGCGCGCTCGAGGTTATCGACTACGGGAAGAATCTTTTCTATTGCTTCGCAGATCCCTGTTTTCATTGCCTGAGAGGCAAGCGCCTGATTGCGCTTTTTGTAATTGTTGTAGTCGCTGAACGTACGCTGATAGCTGTCCTTATAAGAATCCCTTTCCTCTATCGCATCGGCGAGCGCTTTTTCGAGCTTAGCTATTTCTTTGTTTTTCTTATGATTTTCCTTGCCGTTTTCTTTTATGCTGGTTACTGGCTGCTCGTTTGTTTCCGCCGCGCCGTTATCGGCTTCGCCGTGTTCCACCGAGTTCTCCATGTCGTATTCCGACTGAATGTCTCTTTTCGCGTTGTTGTCATCATTCAACTTGTTTCACCGCCTTTTTTATTTATCATCCGTCTCCAGAAAATTAGATAATATGCTGTTTAGACTGCTGCTCACATGACCGAGTATGGAAACGACCTTTGCGTAGTCCATTCTCGTGGGGCCTATTACACCGAACGAACCGAGCGTATTTCCGCCTACTTTGTAGGTTGCCGTAACAACGCTCATTTCAGATAATTCCTCGGCCTGGTTTTCCCGCCCAATAGTCACCGAAAATTCAAAGCTCGTAGCTTTCTTCATCATGTCGTACAGCAAGTCTTTTGCGTCCAGCAGCGCGAGGAAATTCCTCGTCTTCTCCACGCTCATATATTCCGGGTAGTCTATAATGTTTTGCGTCCCGCCGACAACTATGCCCTTTTCACCCTGAGGCTCTACGCTCATGTCTATTGCGTTCATTAAATCGGCAATGAAATCGCTGTTGACGCAGGCCTGCTCGCGAAGGCAGCCTAAGAGATCTTTCTCCGCTTCTTCCAGCGTCTTGCCCGACAGCTTGTCGGTCAAAAGGTTGGAGAGCATCTCAATGTTGCTTATCGTTATGCCTTCGGGAACAGATATTACAGTATCGCTGACAAGCCCGGCCTCCGTAACTATAAGCAGTATCGCCTTGCGCTCCGTCAGCTTGACGAGCTGTATACGCTTAATGCCCGATTTCTTCAGCTGCGGTCGCAGCACCATTGATATATGGTGCGTAGTGTCCGACAGAGCTTGAGCCGCTTTTTCGATTACCTGACCGACCTCCGCCATCCTCTGCTCGAAATACCGCTTTATCCTGTTGGCTTCCGCGGGGGTTAGCTTTGCAACCTTCATAAGCCTGTCTACATAAAACCTGTAAGCCTTCTGCGAAGGTATGCGGCCCGCCGACGTATGCGGCTGTTCCAAAAAGCCGAGATCTTCAAGGTCGGCCATCTCGTTGCGTATAGTCGCCGAGCTTAACTCAATCCCGTGTTTCCTGGAGATCGTCCTGGAGCCGATCGGGAGTCCGGTCATGATATAATCGTCGACGACTGCTTTTAAAATACCGAGCTTCCTTTCATTTAATTCCATACCAGTCTCCTTCTTCGCTAGACCAGTCTCCTTTTTTGTTAGCACTCGCGTTAAACGAGTGCTAACATCTAGGTATATAGATAACACTTTTTAACTATAAAGTCAATACCGCGAGCAGCAATTCATAGTATTTTTAAAAATTCGCCGATAAGTGTATTCTGGAGGTCAAAGCCTTTCAATGTAGGATAAATACCAAGTTCGTCCCGGGTTATAAGCCCCGCTGACTGCGAAAATTCAATAGGCCGGCCGAACGTTTTTTCAAAATCCAAATTAAAGCGTGAGTTAAAATCGCTGAATATTATCCCTTGCTTAAGCCGCAGCCGCAGCATTATATATTCTGTTATCTCGTCGTTTTCACTAATCGCGGAAATCTCGCCGGCGGGCTTTTCCCCTTTTTCAACACTTTTTATATATTCATATATATCTTCCGTGTTGCCAAAGCGCTGTTTGTATTTACACGTAATATACGAATGGGCCGCGACTCCCAGCCCTAAGTACTCTTCTCCCGTCCAGTATTTTAAGTTGTGCAGGCACTCAAAGCCCGGCCTTGCGAAATTTGAAGTCTCATAATGCGTGTACCCGGCGCCGCACAGCATCGCGGCGGCCGCATGGTACATTTCCCTGTCGGTATCCTCGTCTGCCCCTTTATACGTTTCATAAAGCTTTGTGCACTCTTCGAGCTTTAAGCTGTACGCGGATACATGGGCCGGCAAAAGTTCTATAAGTTTGCCAACGGTGGCCATAAAATTAGACTGCGTCTGCCCAGGCAGGCCGAATATCGTATCTGCGTTGATGTTGTCAAAATAGCGCCCGGCTGTTTCATAAACGTTAAGAAACTGCTCGAACGTATGCCGCCTGCCTATATTTTTGAGTATGCCGTTGTCGTGCGTCTGAAGCCCAAGACTTAACCGGTTGATGCCGCAGGCGGCGTATGCCGCAAGCTTTTCCTCGTCCAGCGTTTCAGGGTTAGCCTCTATGGTGGCTTCGCAAAGCCCGAAATCGCAGACGGACTTTATGCCTTTAATCAGCTTTTCAATCTGCGCGGGCGATAAAAGAGAGGGCGTGCCCCCTCCTATGAACAGCGTATCTATTGTGTGGTCTTTTAAGTAATCGGAGTAAAGCCGCGCTTCGGCTATGAGCGCGCCGATATAATCGTCCATTAGCGCTTCGCAGCCCGGGAAAGATACAAAATCGCAGTAATGGCACTTTCGCCTGCAAAAAGGTATGTGAATGTAAAGCCCCAGAGGTTTCATCAGTCGGCCTTCAGCACGGATATGAACGCTTCCGAAGGCACCTGCACGCTGCCTACCTGGCGCATGCGTTTTTTGCCTTCCTTCTGCTTTTCGAGCAGCTTCTTTTTTCTCGAAATATCGCCTCCATAGCATTTAGCGAGCACGTCCTTGCGCATAGCCTTTACCGTCTCGCGCGCTATTATCTTGCCGCCTATCGCAGCCTGTATGGGTATCTCGAACATCTGCCTCGGTATGACGTCTTTGAGCTTTTCGGCTATGCTCCTGCCGCGGGCGTATGCCTTATCCTTATGCACTATTATGGAGAGCGCGTCGCACATCTCGCCGTTCAGCAGTATGTCCAGCCGCACGAGGTCGCTTTTCGCATAGCCTTTGAGCTCGTAATCCAGCGAAGCGTATCCGCGCGTACGCGATTTGAGAATATCGAAAAAGTCGTATATTATCTCGTTGAGAGGAAGGTCGTAATGTATCAGCACTCGCGTTTCCTCTATATATTCCATGTTTTTAAACACGCCGCGCTTCTCCTGGCACAAATCCATTATAGCGCCCACGTATTCGTCGGGCGACATAATGGTAGCCGAGGCAATGGGCTCTTCCATATAGTCGATGGAGACGGCGGGCGGCAGGTTTGTGGGGTTATCGACGTTTAATATCTCGCCTTTTACCGTTGTTACGCGGTAGCTGACGCTGGGCGCGGTAGTCACGAGATCGAGGTCGTATTCCCTTTCGAGTCGCTCCTGTATTATCTCCATATGAAGCAGCCCCAAAAAGCCGCACCTGAAACCAAAGCCGAGCGCAACCGAAGTCTCGGGCTCGTATATAAGCGAGGCGTCGTTTAATTCGAGCTTTGCGAGCGCGTCGCGCAGGTCTCCGTATTTCGCGCCGTCTGCGGGATAAATACCGCAGAATACCATAGGAGTCACGTGCTTATAGCCGGGCAGCGGCTCAAACGCACCGTTTTCCGCATTCGTAATAGTATCGCCGACGCGCGTGTCCGAAACGTTCTTTACGCTGGCCGCTATGTAGCCTACTTCTCCCGCCGAAAGCGACTGCGTAGTCAAAGGCGCCGGAAGGAAGACTCCCACCTCCGTAACCTCGAAGCGTTTGCCGGCGGCCATAAAGAGTATGCTGTCGCCCTCCTTTACGCTGCCTTCCTTTACGCGGATGTAGCTTATCGCTCCCTTGTAGTTGTCGTAATACGAATCGAAAATAAGCGCTTTTAAGGGCGCTTCGCTGTCGCCCGAGGGCGGCGGCAGATGCTTGACTATTGCTTCGAGCACGTCGCCTATGCCTACGCCTTCCTTCGCGCTTATCCTCGGGGCGAACGACGTATCGAGCCCAAGCACGTCCTCAATCTCTTTGCAAACCTCGTCCGGTCTCGCGGAAGGCAAATCAATCTTGTTGATAACCGGCAGTATCTCCAGGTTGTTGTCCATCGCAAGGTACACGTTGGCGAGCGTCTGCGCTTCTATGCCTTGGCTCGCGTCCACGACGAGAATAGCCCCTTCGCACGCGGCCATGCTTCTCGAAACCTCGTATGTAAAGTCTACGTGGCCGGGAGTGTCAATAAGGTTGAGCATGTACTCAACTCCGCCCGATTCATAAAACATGCGAACGGCCTGGGATTTAATAGTTATGCCGCGCTCCTGCTCAAGCTCCATCGTGTCGAGTATCTGGTCGCGCATATCGCGCTGCGATACCGTGTTGGTAGCCTCAATAAGCCTGTCGGCCAGCGTGGACTTGCCGTGGTCTATATGCGCTATTATACAGAAATTCCTTATCCTATCGTTGCCCGATGCCATACTTATCCTCCGACGCCCTTAAATCCTTTTCAAGGACAAATGAAAAGCCATAAAATACAGAACTATAATATATAAAACATGCCTTAAATGCAATTGTTTATTGGCGGCGCCGGTGTAAAGTGGTACTATTAAACATATACGATAACGCTGTTGCTTTGACTTTTTTTACGGAGGAATTATGAACGATATTGAGAAAACGATAGAGTCGCTGAATAAAAAGGGGTTTAAGGCGGTGTACGCAAAAGACGCACAGGCCGCTTTGGAACATGTGCTTGCCATCATAGGAAAGGACGAGTCCGTTGGCGTGGGCGGCAGTATTACGACAAAGGAGACGGGCATAGTTGACGCGCTGCAGAAAAGGGGCAATACACTCTATTCGCACTGGATAGCTAAAAGCGAAGGACAGGACGCCGATGAAGCGAGAAGAAAAGCGATGACTGCCGATGCCTATCTTTCGTCAGCAAACGCCGTGACGCTGCAGGGCGACCTTATAAACATAGACGGCACGGGCAACAGGACTGCGGCAATGATATTCGGCCCCAAAAAAGTGGTTGTTGTCGCGGGCAGAAACAAGATAACTTCCAACCCCCACACCGCCGTAGCAAGGATAAAGAGCGTCGCATGCCCACAGAACGCGAGGCGTCTTGGCTTGAATACGCCGTGCGCTGCCACGGGAAAATGCTCGGAATGCGACAGCCCCGAGCGTATGTGCAACGTTGTTACGCGCTTGCAGTACCCTACAACAGGCAAAGAGGTTCACGTCGTTATAATAGACGGGGATTTCGGGTATTGACGACCGCCTGATATATAATTCCTCAAGGAAAAAGAATAAACGCCGCTATATGCTGGCAATATCGCGCTTTATCTGGGCCGCGAGTTCTTCCTTGCTTGCGAATTTCTTTTCGTCCCGTATGCGCTTGTTAAAAGATATTGTTACGTTCTGCCCGTAAAGGTCGGCGGACAGGCCGATGATATGAGCTTCTATCGTTTCTTCTACGCCGTTTGATACCGTGGGCTTAACGCCTATGTTGCATACTCCCTTGTATTCGCTGCCGCCCACAGTAACGCTTACGCTGTATACGCCGCGAAGCGGCAGTATCTTTTCCCTGTCGGCAGTGATGTTGGCCGTAGGAAAGCCTAGCTTGTTGCCGAGCCCTGTTCCTCTCTCCACCGTACCTGAAACGCTGTACCTGTAGCCAAGCAGAGCGTTCGCGCGCTCTATGCCGCCCGCCGCTATACATTCGCGTATGCGCGTCGAGCTTACGGGTTCGCCGTCAAATATCACCGGAGGGATAATGACGACGTTGCATCCGTGCTTCTCCGCGAAGCTTTTAAGCGTATCGGCGTTGCCCTGCGCGTGACGCCCGTATGTGTAGTTGTATCCGGCGACTATGTTTATAGGCGAGAACGTGTTGATTATAGTAGACGCGAACGCCGTTTTATTTATGCCCGCAAACTTTCTGTCAAACCTTGCGATGCAAAGATAGTCTATGCCGGTATTGCGAAACGCTGCCGCCTTCTCCTCAAGAGTAAACAGATGGGAGGGCTTGTGCTCGGCAAAAAACAGATCGCTGGGCAGCGAATCGAACGTAAACACGGCGCTTTTTCCGCCGAACCCCAAAAGCGCGTTAATGAGCGCCATATGCCCTATATGCAGGCCGTCGAATGTGCCCAAGGCTATGGAAAGGCCGCTGAATTTTGTGCGCCTTGCCTGCTCAAACGTTATTATCTCCATACCCCTACCTGTCCGATAAAAAAGTTGTAATCTTTAGCTTGTGGTTCTCCAAACGGCCCAAGCCCGCGAATTCCTTTTCTATATATACCCTTACCGTTTCATTATCGCTTTCCGCAAAATCTACGCTCGCGCCGTTTAAGAGCAGCTTTGCAAGTCTACCGCCCGCCGTGACAGCCGGTATACTCTCAAAGAAGGATTCTACGGGTATCAGCGCTTCTTCCGCCTTGCCAGGGTTCTTAAGCTCGTCGGCGGTAACGGACGACGCAATATCGAGCCCCGCGCATTTTGTCCTGATTAAAAACGACATGTAGCCGAGCGTACCAAGGCTTTTGCCGATGTCCTCGCAAAGCGCCCTTATATAAGTACCCTTGCCGCAGGCTACGCGTATTAGGTGGGCGTCCGGTCGCGTGCAGCATAGGTATTCCATGTCGTGTATTACTATATCCCGCTGCTTTGCCGGAACTACTACGCCACGTCGCGCAAGCTCGTAAGATTTTTGCCCGCCCAGCTTGACCGCGGAATACGCTGGCGTTTGCTGCACCAAATCGCCAATAAAGCGCTTAAGCGCTTCTTTCACCTGTTCGGGGGAAGGAGCGGCGCTGTTTGAAACGCCGGTTACGCGCCCGTAGCTGTCGCCGGTATCCGTGCTCTTCCCAAACGTTATTTCAGCTATGTATTCCTTAGCGCCTCCCATAAGATAAGAAGAGACTTTAGTCGCCCTGCCGACGCATATCGGAAGCACTCCGCACGCGCCGGGGTCAAGCGTTCCAGCATGTCCGGTTTTTACACCGCCTAATATGCCGCGCAGATAGATTACCGCTCCGCTGGACGACATGCCGGGAGGCTTTAGAAAATTGATGACGCCGTTCATCGTTATACCAGCTCTTTTAATACGCCGAGCAGCGAAGCCTTTACTTCGTCAAGTTTGCCTTGAGTGCAGCAGCCCGCGGCGTTCTTATGACCGCCTCCGCCCATCGACGAAGCGACGCTGCATACGTCTATATCCCCTTTTGAGCGCAGGCTTATCTTAATGCCGTTTTTGATCTCCCTGAAAAATACGGCGATCTTCGTTTCCTCGATCTCGCGCGCAAAATCTACGATGTTCTCGCAGTCGGCGCCCGAAGCGCCAAACTCCTTCATATCGCTTTGCAGCAGCGTTACGCAAGCTATTTTGCCGCCTTCGTAAACCTCAAGCCTTGAGAGCGCGCGACCAATAAGGCGCGTAAGTACGAGCGTGCGGCGTCTGAAAAGTATATCGGCGGTTTCGCGAAGGTCGAAAAGCTCCACAAGGTCGGCAGAATACATAAGGCATTTGCGGCCGGTGTTTGAATACGTAAAGTTGCCCGTGTCTGTGGACATCGCGATATAAAGGTACCGCGCAGTCGATTCGTCCTGCTCGACGCCCGCCTCCGACATAAGTTCGTATATTATTTCGCCCACCGAAGATGCCTCGGCTATGTAGTTGAGCTTTGCGAACGCTTCATTTGTTATATGATGGTCTATGTTGATGTTGTTCTTTGCCCGCTTGAATATCTTCTGGGCCTTGCCGAGCCGCGATTTATCCGCGCAGTCCACGGCAATGGCGAGGTCGTAATCCGGCGACGCGGCGAGAAGGGATATTCCCTCACCGGGGAAAAGCTCTGAGTATCTGTGCGGTATGCCGTCCTCGCAATATATAGTCGAGTCCTTGCCGAGCTTTTTAAGCATTGCGTCCAGCGCGAAGCTTGACCCGAGAGTGTCTCCATCCGGCTGTATGTGCGCTATCACCAGTATTTTATGCGCGTCGCCTATTGCTGTTACGATATCCTGGAGGCTGCACATAGCTTATACTTTCTTCAGCAGCTCGTTTATCCTGCTGCTGTATTCTATGGAAGTATCGAGTATGAACTTTATTTCAGGCAAGCGTCGTATATTAATGCGCGCGCCTATCTCGTTTTTTATAAAATGCTCAGCGTGCGTAAGCGTTTCGATAGTCGAAGCTTTTTTCTTGTCGCTATCGAATACGCTTATGTACGCCTTGGCGTATTTTAAATCCTTCGTTATTTCGACGCGCGTAACGCTCGCCATTTCGGAGACCCGCGGGTCCTTTATGTCGCTGCGTATGATCTCGCTGAGAGCCTTCTTAAACTCGGATTCTATTACAGCCAGTCTGTTTTTAGGCACTATCTCTCGATCTCCTGCATTTCATAAGATTCTATTACGTCGCCTTCCTTGATGTCGTTATAGTTTTTCAGCGTTATACCGCATTCATAACCCTGATTGACTTCCTTGGCGTCGTCTTTAAACCGCTTAAGCGACGCTATGGAGCCTTCGAATACGACGACGTTGTCGCGGAGCAGCCTGGCGGACGCGTTGCGCACTATCTTGCCGTCCGTCACATAGCACCCGGCAATAGTGCCTATGCTCGATACATTGAATATCGTCCTGACTTCCGCGTATCCGAGTACCGCCTCTTTGAATTCGGGCGCGAGCATGCCCTTCATTGCAAGCTCTATATCCTCAATCGCCTTGTATATGACGCGGTATACCCTGATTTCAACCTTTTCCTTCTCGGCCTCTATCCTTGCCATGCTGTCCGGGCGAACGTTGAAACCTATTATTATCGCGTTGGACGCGGTAGCGAGCATTACGTCCATCGCCTTTATCGCTCCGACGCCGGCGTGTATTACGTTAACCCTAACGTCTTTGTTGCTCAGCTTTTCGAACGCCTGCTTAACCGCCTCTACCGAACCCTGTACGTCCGCCTTGACGACTATGTTGAGTTCTTTTACCTTGCCTTCTTCGACCTGGCTGAACAAATCATCCAGCGACACCTTCGAAAGGTTTTTGAGCATATCGGCCTTCTGCTTGTCTTTGCGCTCTTCGGCGACCTGTTTTGTAAGCTTATCCTGTTCGACCGCGTGCATTATGTCGCCCGCAACAGGCACTTCCGAGAATCCTACGACTTCCACGGGCTGCGACGGATAAGCCTCCTCCACCCTGTTGCCCATGTCGTCTACCATAGCGCGTACCCTGCCGTAAGCTGTGCCCGCTACTATCATATCCGAAATGTGCAGCGTGCCGTTCTGGACGAGCACCGTGGCTACCGGCCCTCTGCCTTTGTCGAGCTTGGCTTCGATTATAGTTCCCTTTGCCAGCCTGTTGGGATTTGCTTTTAATTCCTGCACTTCGGAAACAAGTATTACCATCTCGAGCAGCTGGTCAAGCCCTTCTTTTGTTACCGCGGATACGGGTACCATTACGGTATCGCCGCCCCAGTCCTCCGCTACAAGGCCGTACTCAGTCAAATCCTGCATGACCTTCATGGGATTGGCGTCGGGCCTGTCTATCTTGTTTATCGCCACGATAATAGGAACATTAGCGGCTTTAGCGTGATTTATAGCCTCTACGGTCTGTGGCATTACGCCGTCGTCCGCGGCGACAACGAGTATTACAACGTCCGTTGCCTGAGCGCCGCGGGCGCGCATGGCGGTGAACGCTTCGTGCCCCGGAGTATCGAGGAACGTTATATCATGGCCATTATGCTTTATAGTGTACGCGCCTATATGCTGCGTTATACCGCCCGCTTCATGTTCGGTAACGCGCGTACGGCGTATCGCGTCAAGCAGCGACGTTTTGCCGTGGTCGACATGACCCATCACCGTAACAACAGGAGGACGCGGCACAAGTTCGCTCTCAGCATCCGCCGTATCGACCTCGTCCAAAACGTCTTCAGCCGTCTTGTCTAGCTTAAGCTCCAGGTCGATATGGAATTCCGAGCATATAAGCTGAGCCGTGTCATAGTCAAGCTCGGAATTGATATTGCACATCATGCCGAGCATTAAAAGCTTCTTCAATATCTCCGCAACCGGCTTGCCCGTCTTTTCAGCAAGCGACTTTACCGATATATTACTCGTCGTCATAACCGCTTTATCTATGACGATAGTAGGAATAGGCGCCGATGAGGTCTTCAGCTTTGAGCGCTTCTTTGCTCTGTACCTGGATTCTTCGCCGCCGTCAAGAACGGCCTGCTCCAGCAGTACTTTTTTGCTTACCTTTGACCTGTCGTCCCATTTATATGTCTCTTCACGATGCTTTTTTGTGGCGGTCTTTTTTTCAACAGGAACAAAACTTGTCGTTGCTGCACTGGCAACTTCGGCGCCTTGCGGACGCTGCCCGGGGCGCTGGCCGGTACGCTGTCCGGCAAAACGCTGATCGCCTTGCGGACGCTGTCCGGCAAAACGCTGGTCTCCCTGCGGACGCTGTCCGGCAAAACGCTGGTCTCCCTGCGGACGCTGACCCTGTGGGCGATTGTCGCGCGAAGCTCTGTCCTGAGTTTGCGCACGCGCGCCGCTTCGGCTGTCCTGCCGCTGGTCTTTGGGAGGCTGCTGCCGCTGCCTCTGCCCTTGGGGCTGCTGCCACTGGGAGAGGCCGGGTTTTACCTGCGGTTCCGCTTTTGGCGCTTCAGGCTTTTGCGGTTCCGGTGCTGCGGCAGTCTCCGCAGCCGCTTCATTTTTAGCGGCCTTTTCGCTTGCGGCCGGCTTTTCCTTTTCAGCCGGCGCAGGCTGCTCTTCAACGGCCTTAACATTTTCCGTCGGCTGTTCTTTCTCGGCTTCAACCTGCTGATTTTGAGCAACAGCCTCCTGCTCCGCCCTTGCGGCCTCGGCGGCACGGGCGGCTTCGGCAGCTTCCTGCTGCTCTTTCAGTCTCTTTTCTTCAGCTTCTGCGCGGACGATCTTTAAAAGCTCCGCTTCGATACGCTTTAGCGTGGCCAAATGGTTTTGAACGCTGTTCTGAAGCGACTCCATCTTAGTCACAGTTTCCCTGGACTTGGCGATAAGCTGCTTATTTATATCAATTATTTTAAGTTTACTCATGCATGCTACTCCCTTGACCACCATCAAAATATTCTTTTATCGTATCGGCAAAAGCTCTGTCAGTTATTCCAACCACCATAATTCCCCTTCTGCCTATTGCATGACCCAATCTATCATAACCGCTCACTGTCAAAACATCAACGTTATTTTTGCCGCACATATATATAAACTTCTTTCTGCTTAAGGGGGAAATATCTTCCGCAAGCAGCAGCAGGCGCACTTTGCCCCGCTTTAGTCCCGACTCGCAGGCAGCAGTCCCCGTAAGCGTCTTGCCCGCGCGGTGGGCAAATCCCACATAAGACAAACTATTTGAGCCCACGCCGCAGTATCACCCGCTTTATAGCGTTATACGCCTCTTCGCTCATAGCTGTTTCAAGCGCCCGGTCGAATGCTTTTGTCTTTTTCGCTTTATCGAGGCAATCAACATTGGGGCAAAGATAAGCTCCTCTGCCGTGCGCTTTGCCGGTTTCGTCAGCAAACAGGCCGCCCTCCGATGCAACGACCCTCACGAGTTCCTTTTTTGGCCTGCTTTCACGGCAGGCTATGCACATCCGCATAGGTATTTTTTTCGTTTTCGTTTGTGACCACCGCCGTTATACGTTTAGTTATCTGTTTTATCGTTAAAATTCGAAATCGTCTTCAAGCATATCGCTGGTTTTGGGCTCATCCGCCTCGCCGTCTTTTTTTACGTCGAACAGCGCTTCTTCTATCTGCGTCTGGCTCTTTATGTCTATCTTCCAACCCGTAAGCTTGGCTGCGAGACGAGCGTTCTGTCCTTCGCGGCCTATGGCGAGCGAAAGCTGGTAATCGGGTACGACAACTTTTGCGGCCTTTTCCGACTCGTTTATCTGAACCATCAGCACTTTTGCGGGACGCAGCGAATTAGCGATGAACTCTATAGGGTCGGCGCTCCATGGAATAACATCTATCTTCTCGTTGCCTATTTCGGCGACTATTCTGTCTATCCTCGAGCCTTTCTGGCCAACGCACGAACCTACGGGATCTACGTTTTCATCTTCCGAATAAACTGCTATCTTAGTGCGCGAGCCCGCTTCGCGCGCGATGCTCTTAATCTGAACGACGTTCTGCATTATCTCGGGAACTTCTATCTCAAACAGGCGTTTAAGCAGCCCCGGGTGAGTGCGCGAAACCACTATCTGAGGCCCCTTAGTCGTCTTCCTGACTTCCATAACATACACTTTTATATGGTCGTTTATATTGTACTTTTCGCCGGGTATGCTTTCCGAGATGGGCATTATGCCTTCCGCGCTGTCCAGTTCAAGCAGTATGCTGTTCTTGTCTACACGGTGTATCACCGCGTTCATAAGCTCGCCTTCGCGCTCTATGAACTTGTCGAACACTACGCCGCGCTCCGCTTCGCGCAAACGGTGTACTACTACCTGCTTTGCGGTCTGAGCGGCTATCCTTCCGAACGAGCCCGGAGTTACCTCTACCTCGATAATATCGCCCGGCTCGTACGCTATGTTTATCTTTTGAGCGTCGGCAAGCGACATTTCTTCCGACTCGTCGAGAACTTCCTCCACGACGGTTTTCTTTGCGTATACCTTGAAAGAACCGTCGTTGCTGTCGACGGCCACACGGACATTCTGGGCGGAACCGTAGTTTTTCTTGTATGCGGAAACAAGCGCATTCTCAATAGCGTCTATAAGCACGCTCTTGTCAATGCCCTTTTCCTTTTCCAAAGCGTCTATTGCGTTAATAAATTCCGTGTTCATCATTACCCTCCGTTTATATATCCACGTGAAGCTTTACAACAGCGGTCTCTTTATAAGCAAAAGTATTAAGGCTTCCGTTTATTTTTACAGTAAATCCGTTATCGTCGCAGCTTATAAGCTCGCCCGTAAACTCTTTTCTGCCCTCTTTGGCGCCGTACAGCTTTATGTCCACTTTTTTGCTCATGCTGCGCTTAAAATCCGACAGCTCTTTTAATGCTCTGTCAAGCCCCGGCGACGATACGCACAGATAATACGCGCCCTCAATGGGGTCTTTTGCGTCGATGGCGGGCTCTATAAGACGGCTTATGCTCTCGCAGTCGTCAAGGCCTATGCCGCCCGGCTTGTCTGCATATATAATAAGCTCCTTTGCGTCGCCTGTGTTGTTAAGCTCGACGCCTACGTACTCATAGCCGCTGCCTTCGATTATAGGCTTAACTATTTCCTCAACTATTTTTTCATATTTGTTTGCTATATTAAACACTCCTTGCGCGCCCGAAAAAGATTTTGTTGTTAGTTTGGATAAATTGCGTGTGTTTTAACGGGCCATTCGGGGATTCAGCAATTTAAAAGAGTGGGTCTCACCCACTCTAAACTGAATCTAGCGGTAATCATAATAACATAATATGCATAAAAGTGCAAGCCATTTTATATGAAAGCGGTAAAAACTAAACGGGGAGAGGCTTTTTTGCCGCTTGTCCGTTATTTCCCCAGACAAAGGCTCATCATCGGCAACGGGTACTGCCCTGTTATTAAAACGCCATCAATCATCCGTAAGCATTATGACCGCGGCCATAGAGCCCGTGCGTCCGTTGTCTCTCCTGTGCGAGAAAAACAGCTCCGCGCCGTCATAGGTGCACAGCCCGGATTCCGTAATGTTACCGGCGCGAATACCAGCGCTCAGCATATCGAGAACGCACGCCCTGGCAAGGCGCAGATGCGTCCTGCCTCCGCGCGTCTCAATAGCATCCTTCCCAAACTCTCTTAAAAACAAATCGCTTACATCCTTCCCGACCTCGTACCGCTCGGGGCCTATGCATGGACCTACTGCGGCGAGTATGTCGCCGGCATTGCTGCCTAGAGACATCAGCGCACGGACCGCGTTTGCCGCCATATGTGAGACGACTCCGCGCCAGCCCGCGTGACAGACGGCGGCGCAGCGTTTAACCGGATCGTAAAAAAACAGAGGCACGCAATCGGCGTGGAAGGATATCAAAGGCAGCTGCGTTTCATCCGTATATAGCCCGTCGCATACTTCGGGAACGCAGTCCCTCGTTATGCCGCAGCCCGAGTCGCTTTTTGATGCCTTATACAGCAGAGCGCTGTGCGCATAATTAATCGACACAGCTTTTTTGTAGTCAAAACCCGCGGCTTCGCCGAACCTTTTTAAATTTTCCAGGAAATTTTCGGGGCTTTGTTCCCTCTTTTTACTGAAATTCAGCGTATCGTACGGCGCTGGGCTTACGCCGCCAACCCTTGTGGAAAACGCGCATACCACTCCGCCTGCTTCTTCAAAGGACGGTATTGTAAGATATTTAAGCCCGTATTTTTCTCTGAGCGTGAATTCTTGCCTAAACTCTTGCATATCTACTTTTCTTCCAATAACGTTTGAAGCTCCTTCATGAACGTGTCCACGTCCTTGAATTCCTTATAGACGGAAGCGAAACGGACGTACGCGACGTCGTCAAGCTTTTTAAGGCCTGCCATTACGAGCTCGCCTATATCTTTTGAAGATATCTCCTGCTTCAATGAATTGAATATCGTTTTTTCTATACCCGCCACCAGCTCTTCGATATCTTGCATGGGAACGGGGCGCTTTTCGCAGGCTTTTATAATGCCCATCTTAATCTTGTCGGAATCAAACGGCACGCGGTCCCCGTTTTTCTTTACCACCAGCAGGGGAAGGCTGTCTATCTTCTCATAAGTGGTAAAACGCTTTTTGCATACAAGACATTCCCTGCGCCGCCGAATTGAGCTTCCTTCGTCCGTAGGCCGGGAATCCACAACTTTACTTTCAAGGTTACCGCAATAAACACATTTCATACCTTAGCCCCCCGAAATTATAAAATCATGGATATTATATCATAAAAATCGGCAATTACAAACAGCCGATTAAAAACCCAAGGTTTATCAAGGTTACCAGGCCTTAACCCGTGCACCGAGCCGACAGCGGAAAGATTGACTTTAATCCGCATACTCCGGCATAAAATTGATATCCACCTCTACGAGTATAACGTCTTCCCCTATCTTTCTGATGTTTTTCCACGGTATTATCTGGTCGCGTTCCCCTTTGAAAAAAAACGAAAACCTGGCGGCTCCCGGAACGACTATCGCGCATATTTTGCCCGTACATATGTCTAGAACAAGATCGCATATATAGCCCAAACGCGCGCCGTCCACAATGTTCACTACTTCCTTTTGTCTTAACTTACAGTATCTAGTCATGACTATCATCACCTCACATTATAATATATTATGAGGGAAAGCATAAAAAAGACCGCGGGAAACGCGGCCTTATCGCGGCGGGGCACTATATATTCCTTCGTATGTTCTTAAGCGCCGTTTTCTCCAGCCTTGACACCTGCGCCTGGCTTATGCCTATCTCTTCGGATACCTCCATCTGCGTCTTGCCCTGGTAAAAACGCATCATTATTATCTTTTTTTCACGCTCGCCCAGCTTCTCTATGGCTTCTTTCAAAGCTATGCCGTCAAGCCAAGTTTCGTCCGCGCTGTTTTTATCCTGCAACTGGTCCATGACGTAAATAGCGTCCGTGCCGTCATGGTATACAGGCTCATAGAGGGAAACGGGGTCCTGTATCGCGTCCAAAGCGAATACCACGTCCTCGACGTTCATATCCAGCTCTTTCGCTATTTTCTCTACGCTCGGGTCGCTGAAGTTCTTTTTGGAAAGCGTGTTGCGTACCTGCAGCGCCTTGTAGGCGATATCCCGCAGCGAGCGCGATACCCTGATGCTGTTGTTATCTCTTAAGTACCTGCGAAGCTCGCCCGTTATCATAGGCACGGCGTAAGTCGAAAACCTCACGCCCAAGTCCACATTGAAGTTGTCTATAGCTTTAATAAGCCCGATGCAACCGACCTGAAAAAGGTCGTCCATGTTTTCGTTCCTGCCCGTAAAGCGCTGTATGACGCTCAGCACAAGCCTTAGATTGCCTCTTATGAACTGTTCCCTCGCGGCCTGGTCTCCGGCTTTGACCCTGAGCATTAATTCCTTCATTTCTTTGGGTTTCATAACGGGAAGTTTGGACGTGTCGACCCCGCATATCTCGACCTTGTTCACCAGCATGTCATGTCTCCTAAAGTAGCTTTTATATGACTAGCTTTGCCATCAGGTACGCTTTTATACTGGAAAAAAGAGCCCGTATATGCGCAAAAAGAGGCCGTATACTGTAACTTTACTATCAAGATTTCAGCAAATAAGCCTTGAGTAAATGATTAATCAAGGCCTCGCTTTAAACATATTACTTATGCAGTTTTTTTTAGAAAAGGAAACGGGAATCGAATATGTTGCGTTTATTCAAAGCCCGGCGCAGCGCCGGACTAATTTTTCCGGTTGAGCATATATTCGGCGAGCGATTTTAAGTCCTGCGCCTTTTCTCCAAAACAATCAAGAGCCTTTATGGCTTCGCCGGTCTTTTGCCGCGCTATCTCCATCGATCTGTCTATGCCGTAAAGCCGCACAAACGTTTGTTTGTCGGTGTGAGTATCCTTGCCCGGCGTTTTACCGAGGCTGTCTGCGGTGCCGGTCATGTCGAGTATATCGTC
>JAEZIZ010000023.1 GCA_023415915.1 Bacillota bacterium
AGACGACGGGTTGATATGCCTTTTCGACGACGATACTATCGTTGACAAAGCGTATTTTGACGTGCTAAGGAAAGACGCAAACATATACAAGCACATCGATATATTTGCCCCGGTAGTGAAAGATAAAAAGGGCATACTGTCGCCCTGCGTATTTAACGGCATAAGAGGAAAACGCGTAAAGCGGCTGGAAAACATGCCGCGTCGCGGAGTCTCGGCGATAAACTCAGGGCTCGCAATACGGTTAAGAGTATTCCGGGACTACAAGTATGACGAAGGGCTTTTCCTTGACTACGTAGACCATGCGTTCATCAGGGACGTCGCGGGCGGTGACGGATCAAGGATACACATACTGAATGCTTCACTGCAGCAGAGCTTTTCAGGCAGCGAAAGCGCAAGCAAAGAAGACGTAATTGAGAGGTACAGAACATTTAAAAAGGACTTGCTGTATTTCTGCCGCAAGTACGGTGTCTCTATTGTGCGGTGCCGATTATTCCTGCTTGCAAGAAGAGTACATATTATGATAAAAGTTTTATATAAAAACATTAGGGGTAAACATGATTGATAAGCAGCGTACAACAAAGCTGAATTCGTTATCATACATATTGCTGACCATACTTGTCTGCGAATGCGTAGCAGGCTCCAGCGGAAGGTGGCTTGAAATTGGCAGCCTGAGCATAAGGATGGTAATATTCATCATTGCCGCCGTTGTAACGCTGCCGGCCATAATACAAAACATTACATCGCTTATAAGAAACAGGATAATTCAGTCTATTCTCATACTGTTTTTATTTATCTGCTTTTCAACTGTTTACGGCTATGTCAAGGGCAATGATACAAAGTATTTGGTTGCCGACTTAACGAGCTTTCTCTTTTTGCTTATAATTCCCTGCTATATCGTTGTATGCAATACGCAGCATAGGGTGGAGCGCCTTATCAAATATGCAAGCTATGCGTCGCTTGCCCTGGCAATAGTTACGTTTATATTCCATTTAATTCTATTGTTCATAAGCAGAGAGACGGAAGAAGAGATAAATTACGCAATCAATTTAATGGGACTTGGCGGTTTTTTTGGCTTTGGAGACGGGATCTACAGGATATATTTTAAGAGCTCCGTATGTTTCATACTGCCTTTTTTGTACAACCTTAATATAGTGATAAATAACGATGATGACAAAAAAGCGTCGGTTTGGCCGTACGTGTTTATGTCGATAAGCCTGGTTGCCATTGTACTTACGTATACAAGATCGCTCTGGTTCGGGGTGTTTTTTGCCGTGATAGCCTTCATGCTGGTAAACCGCAAAAAGTTTAAAAAGCTGTTTAAAGGCATTGGTATCGCGGCCGCAGGGCTGCTGATATTTGTTCTTGTTTCATGGGCCAGCTACGGGTTTGAAGGAGTGATAACCAACGCGGTAAACCGCGTGCTGCTCCCACAGGAAGACAAAGATATGCTGATGGAAGAGTTTGATGACGACGATCCAAGGGCTATTCAGGTTTCCATACTCTTGGATTCTGAAGATATCAGAGCGGAAAGGCTTAAAGCTGTTCACAAACAGATAAAAGAGAACTGGGTGCTCGGATGCGGTTTCGGACAAGAGCTTACAGTCAGAAATTACGGCGGGAAGATAGAGTACACATACCTTGATATTCTTAGTAAAATGGGCGTGCTCGGGTTTGTTTCGTTCTTGCTTGTATTGCTGCTGCCCTGTTTTTATGCGCTGCGAAGCCGCAGGCAGAAGCAAAGCAGCAATCTTTCCGTGGTAATGCTGTGCGTTATGATATGCATATACATGGCGTCAATATTTAATCCTTACATTACAAGCCCTATAGGGTTCTCGCTGTTTGCCGTGACCGTCGCTTTATTGTTTGTGCAGCAAAAGGATGCTGAAGGAATCAAAGATGCACAGTAGGTCGGGTGGGTAATTATGTCGGTATCGCGTTTGACTTATTTTAGGCATTAACATATAATATCAAAAGAAATATGTAAAGATATATGTGAAGGATTAACCCCAATAAAGTAAAACTTTTGGGGGGCAGGTATGCTGTTTGGATAAAATGATAAAAGCTATTTTTCTTGTAGGTGCCCCTTTTTTGCTTTCATTGCTCATTACGCCGCTAATGAGGCTTGTATCGAAAAAATTAAAGATCTATGATATGCCTGACGAAAGGAAATGTCATAAAGAACCGATGCCGCTACTCGGCGGCATCGCTATATATTTCGCCACCATTGTTACACTGGTGCTGTTTATACTGATTTTTCGAATAAATCTTGAGATGAACATATTTATAACGTTTGTAATCGGTATATCGGGCGTAACGTTTATGGGGCTTATCGACGATATACTTTCCTTAAGCGCGCGAAGGCGGCTTGTGGTTCTTTTCATATTAGCTCTTGTCGTACTCATCGGATGCCTGCAAACTTATTTTGAAAACAGGTTTGAAGAAAAGAGCTTTTTTGTAATGGCCGTAACGTCGCTGTTCGTAGTTGTTTGGATAGTTGCCATAGCAAACGCGATAAACTTCTCGGACGGGCTCGACGGGCTTTCCAGCTGCCTTTCGCTGATTTCCGTAATAGCGTTCGCAATTGTATTCAGAGCGCAGGGCAGAGGTCAGCTCGCATTGCCCACGGCGGTAGCTTTAGGCGGCGCTCTCTTAGGATTCCTGCCTTACAATATCAGCCCGGCAAAGATATTCATGGGCGATTCGGGAAGCATGTTTATAGGGTTCATGCTAGGGATGCAGTCTATAATGAGCCTGTCGGACGAGAAAGATATTCTTGCTTTTCTGGTAGTACCGATATATTTTATGATAGTGCCAATATCCGACATGTGCGTATCTGTATTAAGAAGGATAATAAACCAGCGGTCGATAATGCAGCCGGATCATCTCCACTTCCACCATAAGCTCAACGAGCGCTTTAAAAACCACAGGATAGTCGTATTGATATTATCGCTGGCGCAGCTGCTCTTTGCGGGCTTGGGGCTGTTAATCTATTTTTTCAAAGCATACCTTGCGGGCTGGATAGGTTTGGGAGTACTGGCTATAGTACTTTGCTCGTATACAGTGCGTTACGAGATGAAAGAACGAAAAAAGGACAAACAGGTATCTGCGTGATACTGGTTAGAACGTACAGTAAAACGTTTTGTTTTCTGTTAAGCGAGAAATACAATTGCCAACCTAAACCGTCAATGCTAAAATACTCTCATGTTAAATTTTAATAATCGCTTTAAAGATGGTTTTTGGAGGTTGTTATGAAGAAAATTTTGTGGGTAGTTGTTGCCGTAGTGGCAGTGCTTGCGCTGGCTGCATGCGGCACACAGCCTCAGCAGCCCAGCCCTTCGCCAACGCAGGAGGCTACTCCGTCACCCACTCCCAGCCCGACGCCTGTTCCGACCATTGAGCCGGTACCTACTATTGACCCAAACATATCGAAAACGACAGGGCTGCCCTTTACGGGCGAGTATAAGCCCGTAATGGTAGTAATAGAGAATTCACCTGCGGCCAGGCCTCAAAGAGGGCTGCAGACGGCCGACGTCGTATACGAAGTGCCGGTAGAAGGCGCCATAACGCGCTTTGTATGCGTTTTTTCGGATAACGTTCCAGAAGAGGTTATGCCTGTAAGAAGCGGGCGGGAGCCGTTTTTGCATATTCAGCATGAATGGGACGCGGCATTCATGCATTACGGCGGCTCGGGTAAAAACACGGGCCTTGATTATACGTTCTATGGCAACGCACTGCATGGTACGATTAAGATCGACATAGACGGTATGGCGGGTAAATGGAACGACTACTACTACAGGGTAAAAGGTAAAAAAGCGCCCCATAACGTTATGGGTAATCCTAAGATGGCGCAGCAGCTGTACGATTACAGCCCCGAGCCTCTTGGCTGGCTGTTTGGCAGCGATGTTTCATACGAGGGAACTGCAGTAACCGAGATAGAATTGTCTATGTGCTCGAACGACAAAGATTTTGTGTCTTACAAATATGACGCTGCGAACGACGTATACCTGCGCTTTATGAACGGTAAGGAGTTCAAATCTGCAGAAACTGACAAACAGGTAAGCGTTAAGAATATAATAGTTCAGTACAGCACGTACGAATCCTGGGATATATTTAAAATGTGGAAATTTGTAGGAGAAGGCAACGCCGACATATATATCGGCGGCAAGCTGATTAAGGGAACGTGGAAAAAAGAGTCGGAAGATTCAAAGACGGTGTTTTATGACTCAAAAGGCAGCCAGATCGTTTTAAAGCCGGGCAACACGTGGATAGAATTAGCACCGCAGAAATAAATCGCGTGCATTCTAATGGGCGGAAGGGATTATAGCTCCCATCCGCTCTTTTGTTATTTTAAGACTACATTTAGTCATCTCGATTTCAAAAATACTGGACTTTCAAGGCTTGGAATGGTTTAATATTCCGTGAAGGAGATATTATGATACATTTCGGGCCTGCGGGCAACTCGGACAGCTTCTACAACCAAGGCTACAAGCATACCGTAGAGGCGTTTCAATGGATAGCGGATATGGGGCTCGACGCTTATGAATATTCGTTCGGGCGCGGCGTACGACTGCGACAGGAGACCGCGCAGGCGATAGGGCAAAAAGCGGCGGAAGCAGGCGTTGTTTTAAGCGTTCACGCGCCGTATTATATCAACCTCGCTACGGAAGAAAAGGAAAAAGCGGAGGCGAATGTAAGGTATCTGAACGAATCGGCGCAGGCGGCGGTATGGATGGGATCAAGGCGGGTAGTGTTCCATGCCGGCTCGCAGGGCGCAGGCAAGCGAGAAGAAGCGTTTGCGCGTATAAAGACAAGCCTTGCGGCCGCGGTAGAAGAGCTCAAAAGTAAAGGTTTATGGGAAGTCGAACTCTGCCCGGAAACGATGGGAAGGATAAAGCAGATAGGCGACCTTGATGAAGTAATTGAGCTTTGCGGCATTGACGAACGAATTGTTCCCGCTATAGATTTCGGGCATCTCCACGCGCGGGGCAGGGGCGCTATAAACACCGAGGAAGATTATGCCCGCATACTTGACAGGCTCGAGCAGCGGCTTGGAGGGTATAAAGCAAGGCGTTTTCATGTGCATTTCTCAAGGATAGAATATACTGCGGCGGGAGAAAAGGCTCACAGGACGTTCGCGGATAAAGAGTTCGGGCCGGATTTTCGGCCGCTCGCCAAACTGATAGCGGAGCGGGGTCTGGAGCCGGTGATTATTTGCGAGTCAAAGGGGACGATGGCGGAAGACGCCGCTGATATGAAAAAACAATACACGGAGGAACTTGAAAAGCTATGAGGATAGATGGGCTAAGGAAGGCGATGCAAAAAGCGGGAGCGGACGCCGCGCTTATCACATCGGACGTAAACGTAAGATATTATTCCGGGTTTTCAGGAAACAGCAGCCAGCTTTTGATTACGCAGGACAGCAAGCTGTTTTTTACCGATTTCAGATATTCCGAGCAGGCCGAGGCAGAGACCGATTTTACCGTTGTCGAGACGAAGGCGAATGAACGCATAAAGACGATATTCGAATACGTGAAGAAGTGCAGAGCGAAACGGTTGGGAGCAGACCTTTTTGATGTTCTGTACCCTTCCTATAAGAGCTATCTTGAATACATCGAAGAAGATGATATCATAGACCTTTCGGGCGCGATCTTTGCCCAGAGGTGCGTTAAGGATGAAGAAGAGCTGAAGCTAATCGCCAAAGGCGCGAAATGCAACGACGAGCTGTTTACTCACCTTTGCGGACTGCTGAAAGAAGGGGTAAGCGAAATGGACATAAAGGCGGAGATAGTGTACTTTATGAACAAGCGCGGCGCCGAAACCGCGTTTGACCCGATAATCGCTTCGGGGCCAAACTCCAGCCTGCCTCACGCGACGCCTACGGGGCGCAAGATAGCGGCGGGGGATTTTGTAACGATGGATTACGGCTCGAAGTTTGGCGGGTATTGCTCCGATTTCACGAGGACGGTCGCCATTTCCCATATAGACAAAGAGATGCAAAAAGTATATGATATAGTGAACCGCGCGGGAGAAAAAGCCTTTGAGGTGCTTAAACCGGGAGCGGACGCAAAGAGCGTTGACGCCGCCGCGAGGGATTACATAGCGGGATCAGGATACGGCGATGAGTTCGGCCATGGGCTTGGACACGGCGTAGGGCTCTTTATACACGAAGCACCGACATTGAACGCCATATCGGAAGCTGTGCTTGAACCGGGCATGGTTATAACCATTGAGCCCGGGATATACTTAAAAGGCAGATACGGGGTGCGCATTGAGGACCTTTGCGTTGTCACTGAGCATGGGTTTACATACTTCACAGCCGCGCCGCGTGAAATGATAATAATTTAAATTTGGAGGAATGTATGGTATCAGCCGGAGATTTTAGAAAAGGACTAACTATTGAGATTGACGGCCAGGTATGGGTCATAGTCGATTTCCAGCATGTCAAACCCGGTAAAGGCGCTGCTTTCGTGCGCACAAAGATGAAGAATATTATGCAGGGCAACGTATTGGAGCGTACGTTCAACCCTACCGAGAAATTTGAAAACGCTCATGTCGACAAAAAGGAAATGCAGTATCTTTATAACGACGGCGAGCTGTATTATTTCATGGACAACGAGACGTATGAGCAGCTTCCGCTCAACAAAGACAAGGTGGAAGACGCGATGAACTTTGTTAAAGAGAACATGACCGTCATGATAAAGTTCTTCAAGGGCGAGGCGTTCTCCGTTGAGCCTCCGAACTTTGTTGAGCTTGCCGTTTCCCAGACCGAGCCTGGATTTAAGGGCGACACCGCCACCGCGGGCAACAAACCGGCAATACTCGAGACGGGCTATAAGATAATGGTGCCTCTTTTCATAAACGAAGGCGACGTAATCAGGGTGGATACGCGCACCGGCGAATACATGGAGAGGGCATAATACATGTAAATAAAGGCTCGGTCACCCGGGCCTTTTATAATACCTTTAGTATAGTTTTACTTAAATCAACATAAAAAGGGTCTTAAAATGACAAAACTGCTGGCTTTGGATCTTGACAATACGCTGCTTAAAAGCGATAAATCGATATCGCACTATACCTCCGGAGTGTTAAAGCGCTGCCGGGACAGGGGCATGAAAATAGTGTTCGCGACCGCAAGGCCGCTTAGAACGATAACGCCGTATTTAAACCGTACGCCGTGCGACGCTATTATATACCACAACGGAGCGCATATCATAGCGGACGGTAAGCGTATAGGAAGCGCCTATACCGTTCCTATCGAAACTACAAGAACAATACTCGGCACTTTGCAGGCTAAATACCCAGGCGAACGGCTGTCCGTCGAGATTGACGACGTGCTGTACGCCAACTTTGACGTATCGTCCGTATGGAATTATACAAGCTATATATTATCGGATTTTTCCGAATTGCCGGAGACGGGCGCGGACAAAATACTGATAGAAGCAGACTTGAACATAAAGTACCAAGACATAACGCCGCTGCTTACGCCGGACATCTACTGCCAGATGTCGGAAGGCCTTATCTATCTTATTATGAATAAGAGCGCGACCAAACTTAACGGACTAAAGACGCTTGCGGGCCATTGGGGACTGGGCCTTGAGGATGCGGCTGCGTTCGGAGACGACCATAACGATGTGGAAATGCTAAAAAACTGCGGCCTCGGCGTCGCCGTGGGAAACGCAATAAAGGAAGCAAAAGAGGCTGCGGACGCAGTCGCGGATACGAACGATAACGACGGCGCGGCGAGGTATATAGCGCGTAATCTGCTGACAGATTGAAATCCGGTACGGTGGAGGATATGAAAAAGGACGAAGGTTTAATAGTAGTACGATACGTTCTTTTCGGCAATATCTTTCTTGCGCTGCTCAAAGGAACTGTAGGGCTGCTGACGGAAAGCGCCGCGCTGAAGGCGGACGCCGTAAACTCCGCGGGAGACGTCGTAACGTCCGTCGTCGTGATGCTGGCGCTGCGCTATGCGTTAAAGCCCCGAGACGAGGGGCATCATTACGGCCACGGCAAAATGGAGGCGCTCGTTTCGCTCGCAGTGGGCGTGATGATACTTGTGAGCACGGGGTTTCTGATTCGCGACGTAGTGCTGTCCATAATAAACGCCAGCGCAGCGCCGCCCAGTTTGCTGGCGCTCGGGGCGGCTGCGGTATCCATAGCGGCGAAGAGCGTTATGTTTAAGGTGACATACTCGGTGGGCAAGCGCCTTTCTTCGATAGCGCTTATGACGAACGCTAAAGACCACCGCAACGATATATTCGCAACGTCGGGTGCGGTTATAGCTATACTACTTGCGTTTTTGGGGCAGAAAATCAACTTGCCGGCGCTGCTCATATATTCCGAGCCGGTAGTGGCGACGCTGATAAGCGCGTTCATAATAAAGACCGCCGTTGAGATAATAGCCGCGGCCTGCCGCATGCTGCTCGACGCCGCGCCCGATAAAGAGACTATTGAAGGTATGAAACTGACTGCGAACCGCGTGGAAGGCGTTGTTAAGACCGATTGGGTGAAGTGCCGCGCAATGGGCAGAGGGCTGCTGGTGGACCTCGCGGTACAGGTGAGCGGCAGTATTACCGTGGAAAAAGGCCACAGCATAGGCGACGCCGTCGCTGAGGCGGTAATGCAAAGCAATCCGCAGGTGCTCGACGTGCTTGTGCATATAAACCCGGAGGAACGCGACCAGCGCCTGCTAACGCGCTGATACTCTAAGGATAACTTACACATGATCTGCGCAGCACTCTCGTTAAACGGCAAAATACGCGGATAAGCAGAGTGGTAGCGTGTACAGCGGCTTTCTTGTATATGAAGAGCAATATTCGTTTGAATATGCGGAAAAATGGCTGATTAATGCGATCGATTTAAAATTCACAAAGCCGTATCATGTAACCAATTTCGTTTTTATCGATATATACGGCTTTATAAGCCGATAAAAATAAATTTGGCTCAATTCGCATCAGCGATGAAGGACTCAGTCAGCTTAGCGAATCGGCAGAAGTGCTTAAAGCCGTATTGTGTGAAGTCTATCAGCCGGCATTGACTTGACAGCACAGAAAGGACATAAAACATGAATATACAGGAAGAATCTTTACAATTGCATGAACAGTGGAAAGGCAAGATAGAGGTCGTCAGCACCGTGCCCGTCAAAGACCGGCACGATCTTTCTGTTGCATATACGCCGGGAGTGGCGGAGCCGTGCCTGAAGATATCCGAAAATGCGGATCTTTCTTATACTTACACGCGTCGCTGGAACCTGGTTGCTGTGATAACGGACGGTACGGCGGTGCTGGGCTTGGGCGACATCGGCCCCGAGGCGGGTATGCCGGTGATGGAGGGTAAATGCGTATTGTTCAAGACGTTTGGTAATGTCGACGCATTTCCGCTGTGCATACGCAGCAAGAATGTGGACGATATAGTGAACACAGTACGGCTGCTTGCCGGCAGCTTCGGCGGAATCAATTTGGAGGATATCTCCGCGCCGCGCTGCTTTGAGATTGAACAGAAGCTGAAAGAATGCTGTGACATTCCGATATTCCATGACGACCAGCATG